>NZ_JBHVEE010000133.1:0-26969 GCF_042802415.1 Streptomyces sp. NPDC057486
AACGTGGATGCGGGAGGCGGACGCGGATACGCGGTAGCAGTCCATGTCACTCGACGTGTTGTGCTTGTCGAGTTCGATCGTGTGGCCCAGGGCCATGATGGCGGCCTGCAGTTCCTTGAACGGGACTCTGGGTGCGAATTCCCCGTACTCCCGCGAGAGCGGGGACGGCACGGTGTTCGGGGACTGGTCGTACAGCAGTCGTTGGATCTTCACGCCGAAGCCGAAGCACGACATCCGCCCTTGCCGCCCCGGCTGGTCCGGCGAGAAGTTGATTTCCACGAGCCCGTAGTCCCGCCGCAGTAGGCCACCACCGGGAACATCGAGGCATGTCGCCCCCAGAGCGGCCTCCCAGACTTCCGGGTTGGCACCGAGGCCAACTCCCAGGACCTCACCGCAAACGGCGACGTGAGCGTAGAAGTCCAAAGCGGACACCCGCCAGCTCCCTCAACTCTCCGGACAGGGAGCCACTTGCTGATCTCCGCACAGGACAGGCGGATCAGCGCCCCGTATTCGGTGATCGTACAGGGGAGCCAGGCATGGCAGCCGCCGGGTGAGTTCGTCGCCGTCGTCGAAGTCGGAAGTCCCAGGCGGGATGTGTCTTTCAGATCAGCCGTGGTCTTCCCAATCCTCCTGGCGGAACCGGGCTTCGCTCATCATGTCCCGTCAGCTAAGCCGGAACCCGCGCGTGGGACCGCCGCAGCCATCAGCTGGCATGCAGGTTCCGGCTTACCAACGCTCAGGATTCCGGGAACCCGCGCGCTTCAGACGCTGACCACTTCAAGCAGCTCAACGACCGCCACGGACACGCCGCCGGTGACACCGCACTCGCCGCGATCGGCAGCCGACTGACCGAATGGACGGGACGCCACCGTGTCGCGGCGGATCGCCAGAACAGCGCGGACGGAGGCTTGTACTCCGGCGGGTGCGCGAAGGGGCACCGCAGCACCTGGAGCAGATCGGCCTGTCCGGGCGGTCGCAGCAGGCGTACGTCGGGCACGTACAGCTGGGCAACGGGCAGCATGGGGTTCGGACCCTCGTGCCACTCGTCGACCAGAGCCTCGTGCCACTCGTGCCGCTCGTCGCAGTACGGCCACGGCTCGTCGGCGGGCTGCAGCAGCGGCCCGCCGACCGAACTGTCGCGCGGTGACGGAGCCCCGGGGCGGGGATGCAACCGGGTCGCCGTGCGTGCCAGCGTGACCGGTTGAGGAAAGACCGCGGTGACGTCGAGCGGCCGGGGCGGGGTGAACGTTGTCCTGGCGCCCTTCAGTAGACCGAGTCCGAGCCGGGGAGTCAGGTGCTCAGCATGCCCGATGTGTCGATGACCTGACGGATCGCCCGGCCCGAAGCCAGCTCCTCCAGCGCCGCGTTGATGTCGGTCAACGGCAGCGTGCCCGTGTGCATCTGCTCCACCGGCATCACGCCCGCCCGCCACAGGTCCAGGAACCTCGGGATGTCGCGGCGCGGCACAGCGTCACCCATGTACGAGCCCATCAGCGACTTGCCTTCGCCCGCGAAGGCCAGGGCCGGCACCTCCAGCAGCCGGTCGGGTGCGGGCAGGCCCACCGAGACGACCTTTCCGCCCCGTGCCACGGCCGACAGGCACTCCGCCATCACCTTCGGACTGCCCACTGCTTCCACCGCCAACTCGGCACCGCCGGAGGTGAGTTCGCGGATCTGCCGCACAGCGTCGTCGGGGGTGTACACATGCGTCGCGCCCAGCCGGAGAGCCAGCTCGCGCTTCTCCTGGACCGGGTCGACTGCGATGATCGGGTACGCCCCCGCCGCCCGGGCGCCCAGTACCGCGGAGAGGCCCACACCGCCCAGGCCGTAGACCACCGTCGACTGCCCGGGACGCAGGGCCGCCGTGTTGATCACCGCGCCCGCGCCCGTCAGGACCGCGCAGCCGAACATCGAGGCGACGGTGAATGGGATGTCCTTGGGGATCGGGACCACAGACTCCTGGGCCAGCACGGCGTGTTCGGAGAACGCGGAGACGCCCAGCTGGTGATGGACCCGGTTGCCGAAGGCATCGGCCAGCAGCGACGGGCCGTGCAGCAACGCGCCGGATCCGTTCGCCGCTGCTGCCTGCGCGCACAGAGCCGGCCGGCCCTGTGCGCAGTCGCCACAGAAGCCGCAGCTCGGCACGAAGACCAGCGCCACATGGTCGCCGGGGGAGACCCGGCTGACGCCCGGTCCGGTGTCCTGGACGACGCCGACCGCCTCGTGACCGAGCGCCATCGGCAGCGGCCGGACCCGGTCTCCGTTGACCACCGAGAGGTCCGAGTGGCAGAGCGAAGCAGCCGCGATCCGTACCAGCACCTCGCCCTCGCGCGGCGCGCCCAGCTCCAGCTCCTCCACCTCGACCGGACGGGTGTCGGAGTACGGGCGGGCCGTCGATATCCCGCGCAGCACCACCGCACGGGTCTTCACGCGCCCACCTCCGGACGCGGGGCGTAGCGCAGCACGTCGCGGCTCTCCAGCAGCGGGACGACCTCGCCGAGCACGATCTCCTGGAAGTGCGGGGTGGCGCAGTGGGCGGTGAAGTCGGCCTCGGAGGCGTACTCCTCGTACAGCACGATCGCCTGCGGGTCCTCGGTGCCCTGGTGGACCTGGTAGGCGAGGTTGCCGGGCTCCTTGCGGGAGGCGGCGGCCATCGTGTCAAGCAGGGACAGGACGGTCTTCTCCGCACCGGCCTGGGTGCGGTAGCGGGCTACGACCACGTAAGTCATGGGGGTTACTCCTGGGGTGCGGGGGGCCTCTTCAGGGCGGTGGCCGGGACCGGCGGCAGCTGGTCCCGGCGCAGGTGCCAGAGGCGGGGGTCGGACGTGGCGGCGGCGGCCGACCCGAGGGCCAGCGCGAGCGCGACGTCCGCGGCGGTTTCGACGAAGCCGGCGGCGACCGACGGGGACATCGCGCGCTGTGCCTGCGCGCTCATCCGGGCGATGATCGGGGCGGGCATGATCTCGACCAGGTCCGGCGCCCCGCGCGAGATCGCGTCCGTGGAGCGGCGCAGATTGGACCGGTCGGTGACGAACACCTTCATCATCGTCAGCAGGCCGAGCGGGCGGCCCTTCTCTATGAGGGAGAGCCGGGTGCTGACTACGCCGTGCGCGCCCATGTTCTTGATGAACTCCAGCGCGCCTCGGTCCTGAGCCAGACCGGGGCTGCTGTCCACGTTCACGAACACGGTCTTTCCCGCCCGGCCCAGCGCCGGTACGACCTGGGGCAGTTGCCCCACCGCGAACGAGGCGAGGATGCACACCTTGGCCGGTGCGGTCAGGAACTGCCGCAGCGGCTGCGTGCCGACGACCGACGCGATGACCGGCACCTCGGCGAACGCCGTGGTGAGCCGGGGGTCGAGTGCGGCACCGGACCGGGAGGGGGAAGGGGTCATGGCAAGGGCCTGCCTGGGGAGAGAGGGGTTCGTGGCTGCTGAGGTCCTGGCGTCAGTTCAGCGGGGACGTACCGAATCGGCTGGGAAGGCCGAGTTTGCCAGGGTTGAGAATGCCGGCCGGGTCCAGGGCCTTCTTCACCGCGACGAATGTCGCGAAGCCCGCCCCGAGGGATTCCTCCAGGTAGGGGCCGCGCAGCAGGCCGCAGCCGTGGTGGTGGCTGAGCGCCGCCGCGTGCTTGATGAGTACGGCGTTGGCCGCGTCCCAGACCGAGCGGTACCAGTCGCGGCGCGACTCGGGCGCCACGTCGCCGCGCAGCGAGAAGTAGACGCAGGCGCCGTCGGTGTACGCGTGGGACTGGTGGGCCGACGCGGCCAGGGTGCCGGGTACCGACTGGATCGCGGCGACGACCTCGTCGTAGATCACCGGGAGGTCGGTCCAGGAAGCGGCCATCTCCAGGGTGTCGGCGACGAATCCGGGACCGGGCTTGAAGCCGTCGGCGGACTTGCCGACCAGCATCCGTTCGTCCAGCCAGCGCTCGAAGACCGCCTTGCTGTCCAGCTCGGGGCCGTACGCCTCGCAGACCTCGGCCGCCACCTTGATCGATGCGTCGACGATGGCCGGGTCGCCCTCGTCGGCGATGAGCAGGAGGTTGGTCTCCGGGTGGCCGAAGTGGGTGCCCGACTCCAGGGCGTCGTACAACCGCAGCACGGCCGGGGTGGCACCGCGCTGCATGATCCTGCGGCAGGCGTCCAGGCCCTCGGCGAAGGTCTTGAAGCCGTACGCCACGGCGTTGGCGTACTCGGGCAGCGGGTGGACCCGCAGGCGCGCCGAGACGATGACGCCGAGGGTGCCCTCGGAGCCGACGAACAGCTGGCGCAGGTCCGGGCCGACCGCGGCGCGCGCGTAGTCGCCGTACGTGGCACGCGTACCGTCCGCGTGCACGACGTCGACGCCGACGACCATGTCCTCGATCTTGCCGTAACGGGTGGAGAGCTGGCCGGCGCCGCGGCAGGCGATCCAGCCGCCGACCGTGGACACGGCGAACGCGGACGGCCAGTGACCGGTGGTGACGCCGTACTCCTCCTGGAGCTGCTTCTCGAAGAGGTCGCCGAACATGCCGGCCTGGACGTCCACGATGTTCGACTCGGCGTCGAAGCCGGTGATCTCGTTCAGTCCGCAGACGTCCAGGACGACGCCGCCGAAGACGGGGAGTGCCGCGCCCGTGACGTTGGAGCGGCCGGCGGACGGGGTGACCGGGATGCCGGCCTCGTGGCAGATCCGCAGCACTGCCGCGACCTGGTCGGCGTCGGCCGCCTCGACGATCACGGCGTTCGGCGTCGCCGGACGGCCCTCGGTCTCACCGATCATCGAGCCGGCCCACCAGTCACGGGTCCGGGTGACGACCTCGTCGCGGGAGGTGTGCACCGCGTGCGCGGCCCCGCGCAGCGCCTCGAGCACGGATGCGGGAACGTCGACCGGGTCGACCTGGAGGGCGGCCTCGCCGTCCCCGATCGCGGTGTTCTGCGCCCACTTGGCGAAACTGGGGGCGCCGATCGTGTAGTTGCCCCGGTTGAACGGGTGGGTGATGGTCTGACGGCTGATCATGCTGCTGCCCCTTCGAGGAGTACGGACTTTTCGTGACGGACGGCTGCGAGGTACTCGGAGACCGAACGCTCCACCTCGGCCTCCGAGAGGTTCAGTTCTTGGCCGAGGATCGCGCCGACGGCCCCGGCGGCGTCGACGGAGGCGTCCCGGGCGAACAGCCGGGCGCGCAGCCGCCGGGAGAGCACGTCGTCGACCGAGCGGGCCAGTTCGGCGCGGGCCGCGTACACGACCTCCGCCTTGGTGTACGGGAGTCCCGCGACGACCGGCTCGGCCAGCGTCGGGTCGTCCTGGATCAGGTCGCCGACGAACCGGGCCTCGGTGCCGAAACGTTCGCCGAGGTGTGCGGCGATGCCGCCGGAGGCCGCGACGGCCTCGGCGTCGTAGCCGGCACCACCGAGCAGCGGGAGGTCGGTGGTGCGGCTCTTCCCCTTGCGGCCGAGGACCGTCATCACCTTGTCGATGACGAGCTCGCCCATGTGTCGGCTGGTGGTGAGCTTGCCGCCGGTTACCGTCACCATGCCGGTGCGGCCGACGGTGATGTGGTGGTCGCGGCGCATGTCGAGGGTCGCGCCCTCCTTGCCGCCGACCAGCGGGCGCAGGCCGCCGATGGAGCCGACCACGTCGTCCGGGGTGAGCTTCCCCTCGAAGGCGGTGTTGGCGCCCTCCAGCAGGAAGTCCATCTCCTCGCGGGTGCAGTGCACGTCGTCAGGGGAGCCCTGATAGTCCTCGTCCGTGGTGCCGAGCACGACGCTGTTGCCCCAGCGGGTGCAGGTCGCGCGGCGGGCCCGGCCGGGGATCGGCACGGTGACCGTGCAGTTGATCCGCACCTTGTCCCACGGCACCACGATGTGGACGCCCTTGGCAGGCCGTACCTGCGGCCTGTGACCGTCGTCGGCCTTCGCGTCGAGCTCGTCGGTCCACACACCGGTGGCGTTGACGACGGCCCGCGAGCGGATGTCGATGGTGTCGCCGTCCGCCGAGACCCGTGCGCCGGCCACCTTGCCCATCTGCATCAGCAGACCCTCGGCCCTGGCACCGTTGAGGATCGTCGCACCGAGCGCTGCCGCGGTCCGGACGATGGTCAGCACGAGCCGGGCGTCATCGGTACGGGCGTCGAAGTACATCAGCCCGCCCTTGAGGTTCTCCGCGCGCAGCGTCGGAGCTTGCGCGAGCACCTCGGGGACGGTGAGCCGCTGATGGAGCTTGCCGATCCGCCAGCCGCCGACCAGGTCGTACGTCCACAGCAGACCCTCGAAGCCCTTGGCGAGGCGGGCGTCGAAGATGCCCTCCTTCTCCAGGATCGGGAAGAGGAACGGCAGCCGGTGCACCAGGTGCGGGGCGTTCTTGCGGAAGCGGTGACGTTCCAGGAGCGAGTGGCGGACCAGGTTGACGTTGCCCTGCTCGATGTAGCGCAGGCCGCCGTGCACCATCTTCGAGGACTTCGACGACGTGCCGGAGGCGAAGTCGTCCTTCTCGATCAGTGCCGCGCGCAGCCCGCGCGATACCGCGTCGAGCACGGCGTACGCCCCGGTGATGCCGCCGCCGATGACGAGCACGTCGTATGTGTCGTCGGCCAGCCGGCGCTTGAGGGCTGCCCGGTCGAGTAGCAGGGGCGTTCGGCGGGTCGCCGCGGCGCTGCGCCGCGGTTTCCGGGCGGGCATGGTGATCACAACATCAACTCCTGGTGTTTCGGTGCGGCGGCCGCGTGGTCGGGTACGGGCCGCCGGTGCGACGGTCGGGGGCCGTCAGTGGGGGGTTCGGGGTTCGGGGTTCGTCAGGGGAAGCAGCGCGGGGTCGTTCAGGTGGGCGATCAGCACGTCGCGCCAGGCGGCCCGCTGCTCGGCGCGCTCGGCCGCCGAGATCGACGGCTCGAAGACCTGGCCGTGCGGCTGTTCCTCGACGACCTCTTCGAGCGAGGACCACAAGCCCCGGGCGACACCGGCGAGATATGCGGTGCCCCGCAGGCTGGCGGTGGCGGAGTCGGAGACCCGCTCCAGCGGCAGGCCGGTCAGGTCGGCCTGGATCCGCATGAGCGGGTCGCTGCCGGAGACCCCGCCGCCGACCCGGAGCCGGGTGAACGGCGTGCCCATGGTGTCGGCGACCCCGTCGATCAGGTCGCACACCGAGTGCGCGATCCCGTCCAGCACGGCGCGGGCCAGATCGGCGCGAGTGGTGGCGAGGGTGAGCCCGGTGAGGGAGGCGGTGGCCTCCGGGTGCCAGACCGGCGTACGGACCCCGGCGAGCGCCGGGACGAAACGCGGGGTGCGGCCCGGCCGGGTGGGGACCCGGCCCGCCTCCTCACCGAGCTCCTTCGGCGATGCGAACAGCCCGAGGTCGTCGCAGAGCCAGCGCAGCGCCGAACCCGCCGTGGAGGTGTACGCCTCCAGGCTGTAGTGGCTGGTGTCGCCCTGTCGCCGACCGGGCTGGGCGAGCACCCCGGAGATGTCCGGCCGGGGCAGGGCGGGCGTGGTGCCGGTCGCCGCGTCGACGAAGGCGCCGGTCCCGTACACGCACATGCCCTGTCCGGCGGCGAGGCCGCCGAGCGCGATCAGTGCGGCGTGCTGGTCGCCCATGGAGGCGGCCAGCGGGACGGCGATCCCGAGGGCGGCGGGGTCCGTGGTACCGAATCCGGCGTCGTCGGAGCGGAGTTCCGGGAGCAGGTCGAGAGGGAAGCCGAGGTGGCTGATCCACTCCTCGTCCCAGGCGTGCCGCTCCAGCAGATATCCGCCGCTGGACGCGGCGTTGGTCGGGGTGGTGGCGTGTACGGCACCGCCGGTGAGGCGCCAGATCAGCCAGGTGTCGACGGTGCCGAAGAGCAGCCGGCCCTCGCGGTGTGCGGCGGCCACCTCCGGGTGCGCGGCGATCTGCCGCGCGGCCCAGAGGAACGGGGCACGGGCGCCGACCGGTCGGCCCTGACGGGCCAGCAGGGCGGCGTCCCACTCCGCCTCGTACGCGGTGAGCTCATGGGCGTAACGCCGGTCCTGCCACACCACCGCGGGCAGCAACGGCCGCCCGGTGACCCGGTCCCACAGCATCGCCGTGGCCCGCTGCGTCGACAGCGCCACCGCGGTGATCTCGATGCCCTCCTCGCGGGCCCGGCCGACGGCCCGGCGCGCCACCTCGACTGTGGCGCTCCAGATCTCCATCGGGTCCTGCTCGACCGAGAGGTCGTCCGGATGGCTGACCTTGATCGACCGGTAGAACACCTCGTGGGCCGCGCCGGAGTCGAGGACGACTCCGGCCCTGGTGCCCGTGGTGCCCTCGTCGATGGACAGCACACCGCACCGTGGGGCGGCGCCGGGGAACGTCTGCGTCATTGCAGCCCTTTCATTGCGAGCATCGCGAGCTGTGCGGAGGGATACGAGAGGGGAGGGGACCATCGTGTGGTGCGGCAGGACCGGAGCCGGGTCAGCGCGCGGTCGCGGACCGCGCGTCCTTCAGTGAGCCGGCCCGGGCGCCGACGGCGACCCGGTCCTGTCCGGCGGCCTCGTCGGGGGACGCGGCCTTCGTCGGGTCCCACTTGATCGCCAGGCAGGTGATCAGGCCGAGCAGCGGCACGACGGAGAGAACCAGGAAGGTGTCGGCCAGCCCCAGGGATTCCTTGATCTGCGGGAAGACGTACAGCCCGGCGACACTGCCGAAGCTGCCGACCATCCCGGTGACACCGGTACCGAGCGCGCGGACATCACTGCTGTACGAGAGCGCGGCGATGGACTTGCCGTTGGCGCCGGGACCCGCGGAGTGGCAGAGGATGAACAGCACCGGCAGCAGGAACGCCACGGCGGTGGGGACCTTCTCGAAGGTCAGGCCCATCGCGAGCAGTGCGACGAAGACCCCGGCGAAACCGGCCGCGGAGCTGAGCCGCAGCCCGAGTCGCCGGCCGAAGTACGCCGAGAGGAGGCCGCCCGCGATACCGAAGGCGTTGAAGACCATTGAGCCGATGGTGGCCTTCTCGAAGCTCTCGCCGAATATGGTCAGGCTGATCAGCGGGAGGTACCAGCCGACCGCGAAGTACTGCATCGACTGCCCGAGCGAGATGACCGAGGAGAGGATCGTCCGGGGCAGGTACTCGCCCTTGAAGAGCAGCCCGGCCTGACGGAACCCGATCGCGGGCGCCTCGGTGGCCGCGCGGGTCGCCTCGTCGGGCTTACCGGCGACGGCCTCGATCCGGTAGATCTTGTCCAGGTTGACGACGGCCTCGTCCAGGCGGCCCTTGCTCGCCAGCCAGGTGGGGCTCTCCCGGAGCATCAGCCACTGGCCCAGCAGCAGGGCGACGGCGACGACCGCGGCCGAGCCGACCGACCAGCGCCAGATGTCCGCGCCGACGTCCAGGTTGAAGAAGAGCAGGGCGAGCGCGAGGTTGCTGGTGGTCGCGACGTACCAGACGGCCTGCCACAGGTTCAGCCGGCCGCCCAGCTTCGCGGGCGTGTATTCGGCGAGCAGCGCCATGGCGACGGCGAAGTCGATGCCGTACGCGACACCCACCAGGACCCGGCCGAACCAGACGACGGTGAAGTCACCGGCGAACGCGGCCAGCAGGGCGCCCGCGATGGCGAACACCTTGGCGATGAGCAGCGGGGGAACGCGGCCGATCCGGGTGGCGAGCCAGCCGCCGACGGGGTTGAAGATGATCGCCAGGGCCGGAGCGGTGGCCGTGAGGATCGAGACCTGGGTGCTGGTGAGTTCCATCTGGGCCGTCATCGGTCCCAGACCGGCGCTCAGCGCGGCGTTCGAATAGGCGTCGAGAAACAGCCCGCCGAACACGAGAAACCAGATGACTTGCGCCCGGCCGGTGATCTTTCCCAGCCCATCGATGAGCGCAACGACGTCGGCGACGCCTTTGACGCTCGGACGTTGTGCCATGAATCCGCCTTCGAGGAAGACCCATCGGCGGCACGGGGAGCACAAAAAACAGGCATGACGAAGCCACCGACAGGTGGTCTATGTCTGTGCCTGTCAAAACACTGCGGAAAGCGCCGCAGCACGTGAACTGCAAGGAATGCGAACTACGCAGTGAGGTTAAGAACGAGTCAGGAGAAACGTCAAGGGTTTCCGGCAGGTTACTCAAACGTGACGTGGACGCCGGCCGTCTTCCTGCCCTGACCGAGGTCGGTGACGGCAACCTTGTCGCCGGCGAGGAGCGTGACCGTCGCCTGCTTGCCACCCTGTGCCGTGCTCTTCTCGCTGCCAATGATGGGCCATTTCCCCGACGCACCGTCAGACGGGGTGCTCGCCCCCGAGGGCGCGACCGCGATGACGGCCAGGACGGCGGCGGTTGCCGCGCCCAAGGCCGTACGCGCCATGAGACGCCTGAGTTTGAGGCATGTCCTCCTGCCGCGCCGCATCTCGGCGGATACGCAGATCGCATGGGGATGCTCCAACGTGGCGCTTTGCGCCCGTGTCGGCTATCCGTCACGCCGTCATCTCGGGGCGCACGCCGACGATGTGGGCTTCGGTGTCGTAGGGCTGCAGTCGTGCTCGATCCGCCGCCGTAGTTTCGCGAGGCGGACCAGATCCCGGGCGGGGATGTCGGCGGGCAGGTTGGACATCCGGTACTTGACCGGTTCGTCCTCGCCTTGGGGTCACTGTGCGATCAGCCAGGTCAGGCCGATGACACGGCTGTTGGTGAGAGGTGAACAGCGCCTGGGGGCTGTCGGAGCGGGGTGCGACACTCTGTCCGTGTCCGAGGAACTCTCGCGTTGGTATCGGGGTCGCCTGGTGGGTGGTCCGTTCAGGCCGTTCGACCCGAGTGAGCGTGACGCGCTCGAACGGGAGATCGGGCTGCCCCTACCGCCCGCCTACTGCTCGTTCTTGGAAGCGGCGGGTGGGGGGAGGCTGGAGTACTCAGTCCGTCTGTCGGCTTGTGAAACGGAACCGCTCCAGAGCTTCGACGACCTCTATCAGTTGGGCCGTGACGGCGCCGGTGAGTACGGCTGGGGTACCCTCCTGGGGGAGTACCGGCGCAGCCGCGACGGGTGGCTCGCTGAGAACGTCTCTCTGACGGGCCTGCTGCCCATCGCCCGCAATGGCGGCAGCGACACACTCTTCCTGGACCTGACCCCCTCCACACACGGCGAGCTGCACGCGTTCGTCCACGCCATCGCCTGGCCGGGGTATCTGGGCAACCATGTCCTCACCAAGGTCGCCGACAACTTCGACGCCTACCTCGACAGCTTGTTCATCGACCCCGACATGGCGGAGGACGCCTGGGCTGATGTCGCCGACAGCGATCCCTCGGATCCTTGGCGGAGGACCGTCGAAGAGTGGCTGGACAAGGAACTGCCGGGCTGGCGTGTTGAAGCCTGGGCCATGCCCTGATCTTGAGGCGCTCGCCTCAAACGTCCTCGGGTCCCCGGGGACTGCGCAGGGCCGCGTAGCCCAGGCAGTCCGTTCCAGCGCGCTCGGCGTAGCGCATCGCTGTCCGAGGGATCACGCCCAAGGCGTCTGCCAGGACGGCCGACGAGGCTTCGCGGACCATCTGGATCCACGCTCTGGAGCGCGTGGCCAAGGCCGGGATCCCGGATTCCTGGCGGGCCGCGGACCTACCTGAGAACAGTAGACTCGAACATATGTACGATCTCCCGCCTGACCTGCCACGCCTCCGCACCCTGGAGCAGCAGCTCACCATCTGGCTTGGACGCGTCCGCCAAGCCATCGCTGCCGCCGAGCCGCAGGAAAGAGCGCCACGGCCGGGCGAGAAGCCGCGGGAGCAAGGGAAGCCGCAGGTCAAGGAGCGTCCCCCGCGTACCCCCGTCTGGGGTATCACCGAGGTCGATGTCGGCTCCCCGCGCGGCGAAGTCCACCGAGGTGACTGCTTCGCCGCGGGGAAACAGTTGCGAGCAGTCAGCCGGGAGGAGGCGGCCGCCCGCCTCGCCGACGGGACCTCGGCCTGTGAGGTGTGCCGCCCGGACCTGGTGCTCGGGGCGCCTGGGTGAGCCCCCGCCTGTCTCGGGACCAACCAGAGGCAGGGGCTCTGTACCGGATGGGCCACCGCAGGGTGTTGGGATGTTGGCAGGTGCTGCGAGGCTGGTAGTGGAGCTCGGGGTCGCACTGTGGAGCCGACGGCTCGGTGCCGTCACCGACCACCCTCCGGGAGCGGTAGTGCTGTCCCAGTTCCACACCGTGGGCGTTGAACTGGTAGTTCTGCAGCTCGACCGCCGCCTCTACGAGCAGTTCTACAACGAGCGCCGCGCCCACCGCTCCCTGCAGGCAGTCGCGCCGTTGCGCGCACTCCCCGAAACCGTCATCGACCCCTGGGGGATTGCTCGCCTCGACATGCGCCGACACGACCGCCTCAGCGGAATGATCCACGAGTACCAACACGCAGCTTGACCTGCACGGACGTGATCCTCGGCACGCACAGCGTCCGCTCCTTTCCGTGGGCAGAGGGCATCAGCTCGCGCATCGCCGGCCTCAACGCCTTGGTCGACGATCCGAGGCGGCCGGCTTCAGTGCACACACGACCCCTCGATATATCTCTCTCGCGAGCGAGATATTGTTTCCAGGGTCGGGCGCCGGCGCGCAAACGCCGCATGCCCGGACTCATCGCACGTATGGAGGATTGCTGTGACCCTGCCCGCTCCATCACCGCCCGTCCCGTCGCCGACAACTCTTCCGCGGCGGCACCGCTCTCCCGGCCGCCTTGTGGTCGAGTGGCTGACCAGTACGGATCACAAGCGGATCGGGACGCTCTATCTGGTCACCTCATTCGCTTTCTTCTGCCTCGGTGGCCTCATGGCGCTGCTGATGCGCGCCGAACTGGCGCGACCGGGCACGCAGATCATGTCGAACGAGCAGTTCAACCAGGCCTTCACGATGCACGGCACCGTCATGCTGTTCATGTTCGCGACGCCGATCTTCTCCGGTTTCGCGAACTGGATCATGCCGCTGCAGATCGGCGCACCCGACGTGGCGTTCCCCCGACTGAACATGCTGGCCTACTGGCTGTACCTGTTCGGCTCGCTGATCGCCATTGGCGGCTTTCTCACCCCGCAGGGCGCAGCGAGCTTCGGCTGGTTCGCCTACAGCCCGCTCTCGGACGCCGTCCACTCGCCGGGCGCCGGCAGTGACATGTGGATCATGGGGCTGGCACTCCAGGGCTTCGGCACCATCCTGGGCGCCGTCAACTTCATCACGACCATCATCTGCATGCGGGCACCCGGGATGACTATGTTCCGCATGCCCATCTTCACCTGGAACGTCTTGCTCACCAGCGTGCTGGTCCTGCTGGCGTTCCCGGTCCTGGCCGCCGCACTGCTGGCGCTGGAGTTCGACCGGAAGTTCGGCGCCCATATCTTTGACCCCGTCAACGGCGGCGCTCTGCTGTGGCAGCACCTCTTCTGGTTCTTCGGCCATCCCGAGGTGTACATCCTCACCCTGCCGTTCTTCGGCATCATCAGTGAGGTCGTCCCGGTTTTCTCCCGCAAGCCGATATTCGGCTACATGGGCCTGATCAGCGCGACCATTGCGATCGCCGGCCTCTCGGTGACGGTGTGGGCGCACCACATGTACGCCACCGGCGGGGTGCTGCTGCCGTTCTTCTCCTTCATGACGATGCTGATCGCCATCCCGACCGGTGTGAAGTTCTTCAACTGGATCGGCACCATGTGGAAGGGCTCGCTCAGCTTCGAGACTCCGATGCTGTGGGCGATGGGCTTCATGGTCACCTTCCTGTTCGGCGGGCTGACCGGCGTGATCCTCGCGTCGCCGCCGCTCGACTTCCACGTAACGGACTCGTACTTCGTGGTGGCGCACTTCCACTACGTCGTGTTCGGCACCGTGGTGTTCGCGATGTTCTCCGGCTTCCACTTCTGGTGGCCCAAGTTCACCGGCAAGATGCTCGACGAACGCCTCGGCAAGATGACCTTCTGGACCCTGTTCATCGGCTTCCACAGCACCTTCCTGGTCCAGCACTGGCTGGGCGCCGAGGGCATGCCACGCCGGTACGCGGACTACCTCGCGGCCGACGGCTTCACCACCCTGAACACCATCTCGACCATCGGATCGTTCCTGCTCGGCCTGTCGATCCTGCCGTTCTTCTACAACATCTGGAAGACGGCCAAGTACGGCAAGCCGGTCGGTGTCAACGATCCGTGGGGCTGGGGTCGTTCGCTCGAGTGGGCGACCTCCTGCCCGCCGCCGCGGCACAACTTCCTCACCTTGCCGCGCATCCGCAGTGAGTCGCCCGCCTTCTACCTTCACCGTCCCGGCCTGGCCGTCGGCGAGGACTCCGGAGACAGCCCGATCGCCTCCCGCGACCAGAGCTGATCCACACCGACCGCCGTCTCTATCACGTACTCGGGAGTTGTCCATGGACGCCAGTTACGAAGCGGCCCTCGGGCTGCATCAGATCGAGGGCTTTCTCCACCAGAAGGCCAACCGCCGCGAGGCACACCGCAGGGCCCGGGACTTCGCCTGGGAGCTGCCCGGCCTCACCGCCGATCAGCGACTCGTGATCGAGGAGGCCTACGCGCGGACGGAGCAGGAGAACGCGCGCCGAGTCTCCCAGTACCTCGCGGACCGCATCAGCCAGGTCGAGGCCCAGCACGAGGCCCGTCACCGCCGATTTGCCCGGGACACGGCTGTCGCGATGGGTGTTGTCACGCTGGGGCTGATCGGCCTCTGCATCGCCGTGATCCTGGGGACGGCAGTCGGCGCTGCCTGACGCCGGGCGACTGAAATCAGCGGGCGTCCTGCTCCAGGGAGGCGAGCATTTTGCGCAGTGCGTCCGCCACCACGGCGCGTTCCTCCGGGTCGAGAACGGAAAGAATGTCACGTTCCAGGCTGAAGTGCTGTTCCACCATGGGGTCGAAACTCGCTCGCCCCTTTTCCGTCAGGCCCACCAGCGTGCTTCTGCCGTCGACAGGGGAGGCCCCCCGGGCGATCCACCCCTCCCGTTCCAGCCGGTTGAGCCGCCCGGTCAGTCCGGCCGAGGACACCACCAGCGCTTGGCGCAACTGGCCGGGCGTCAGTGCGTAGGGAGGGCCGCTGCGGCGTAGCGCCTGCAACAGATCGAAGTCGCCCACGTTCGCGAGGGGCATGCCGGCCGAGCGACGCAGCCGGTTCGCGAACAGCTCGTCCAGAAGCCGAGCCGTACGCAGCAGGCGTGCCACCACCGCACTGGACGACACGTCGAGATCGGGCCACTCGTTCCGCCACTCGGCCAGCATCGTGTCCACGCTGTCGGCGCCGCCTACGGCCTTGATGTTGTCATCCTCGTCCATTGCGGGACCAGGATAGCGGGGCGCTGATCGACCTGTACGGCTGCCTAGTGCTGCGACCGCGCTCTTCCTGTCGCCACGGCTCGGACTGGCGCCGGCCGGGCTGGTGCTGGTGGCGCGCGATCGCCTCGCTGGTTTGGGACCGCATCGCCCACCGGCCAACCCACCGTCAGCTGAGCACCGCACTGGTACTCGCCCGGCGAGACACCCTCTGATCAACTGACAGCCACCCGCCAGGCCAACACGTCGGGGCCTCAATCGCGGACCACGCCGAACGTCGGCGCCGCCCATCCCGAGCGCACGGCGAAGCTCACGGGCCGGGGCCGGATGCTCGGCGCCGCCGGCCTCGCCCACAAGCACGACCCGAACGCGCCGTTCTCGAATGGCGGTGTCATTCGGCCGAAAGGACGCCCGATCGTGATGGGCGGATCAGATCGGGAAGACGTAGTGGCTCAGGCTCATGTATCCGAAGGACAGATCAGACGGGACAGGCGATGGCCACCACCACTGGTCAGACACGAGAGGGCACGCTGCCCAAGAGCATCCAGTTGCCAGGAATCGTGCTGGGAGTGGGGCTCGGCGGATTCGTCGATGGCATCCTGCTCCATCAGCTCCTGCAGTGGCACCACATGCTCACCAGCACCAACCACGACCGCATCGGCGTGAAGTACTACCCCGCGAACACGGTCTCCGGTCTGGAGATGAACACCCTGTGGGACGGCATCTTCCACGCCGTCTGCTGGGTCGCGGTCATCCTGGGCCTGGGCATCCTGTACTCCCGGGTCACTCACCAGCGTCGCCGGGTGTGGACCTCCCGGGTGCTGTGGGGGTGGATCCTGGTCGGGTGGGGCCTGTTCAACATCGTCGAGGGCCTCCTGGACCATCAGATCCTCGGCATCCACCACGTCCACGGCGGTCCCCACCAGATCTGGTGGGACATGGGCTTCCTGCTCCTGGGCCTCCTGCTGATCATTGGCGGCTACCTGCTCCAGCGCAGCGGCCGGCCCTTCGACCCCGACGCCTCCGAGCGGCCCGCCCGGCACGCCTGATGGACGTCGACATGCATCGCCACATGCACGACCACGGCGCAGGTAGCAGTCCGTGGGAGACGCTGCTTCCCCCAGCCGCAGTCATCCTGCTCGCCGCCGCCTACCTTCTCCTCGCACACCGGGCCCGGCACCGCAATCCCGTCCGGGGCTGGGGACGCTGGCGGACGGCGAGTTTCCTGACTGGATGCACCCTGCTCGCCGGAGCACTGCTGCCACCGCTGGCCCCCTTCGCCCACGGTGACTTCCGCGGGCACATGGCCCAGCACATGCTCATCGGCATGTACGCACCCCTGGCCCTGATGCTCGGCACGCCGGTCACCCTGTTGCTGCGCACCCTGCCCGCCGCCCGCGCCCGCGCGCTGATGGGCGTTCTGCACAGTCGCCCGGCCAGAGTGCTCGCCCACCCGGTCAGCGCCCTGGTCCTGAGCACCGGCATCCTCGCGCTCCTGTACTTCACCCCGCTGTACAACGCGACCATGAACCAGCCCGTACTGCACTGGCTGATGCACGCCCACTTCCTCCTGTCCGGCTGCCTGTTCGCCTGGATCATCGCCGGCCCCGACCCCGCCCCGACCCGGCCCGGCGCCCCCACCCGGCTCGTCGTCCTCGGGATCGCCGTCGCGGCGCACGCCACGATCTCCCAGCTGATCTACGGCGGCTTCCTCATCAACGTTCACGCACCCATCGACCAGGTTCAAGGCGGCGCAGAGATCATGTACTACGGCGGCGATATCGCCGAACTCCTCCTCGCCGCAGCCCTCGTCACCACTTGGCGGCCCGACCGCCACCGGCGCCATGGTGCTCATCGGCGGGTGCCCAGTGGCGTGGTCAGGACAGCCGCCGGCTGACCGGACCCGTCGCAACGATTCCACGGGCGTCGGTGGTTACTCGGCTCCTGGTATCGGCCGGATGAATCAGCCCCAGGCCCGGCTGTGACGGCCAACTTCGCGGATGCCTCAGCGCTTCTCTCCCTGGCCCTGCGTATGGGCGGGCTCGCGCCGCGCGTCGGCGCCCGGGCCGAGCTGCCGTCCCGGACGCCAGGGCCGAGCTGCCGTCCCGGACGCCAGGGCCCGGTGCCCGGCTGGGGGCCGTGACGATGGCGATCCGCGACCTCGGGCCGGACTCGCTGGACCGCCTCGCCCTGGCGGTGGCCGTCCAACAGACAACCGGCCTTGCCGTCCCCGACCGGGTGCTCTCCACGCCGCCACTCCCGCCGCCTGCACGCCACCACCGGAGGAGATCTGAACCAACCCCCGGGTGCGCTTTCTTGGAGGCAGCGTCCTTGACCGAGGCGCGGGGCGGTCCCCTCCTCGGTCCGACACGACTACTTGGCCAGCTTGCCGTCGGGCCGCACGGTGAACCAAGTGCCGTTCACACCCTGGCCGTTGGTGTCACCCGGCTTCTTGTCGCCGGTGTACCAGTAGAGCGGCCAGCAGTCGATGGTGAGCTGCTTCGTGCCGTCGGGGCGGGTGTACGGGATGATCAGCTTCGGGTCGATGCCCTTGATGTTCTTCTTGTCGACGAGTTCGGCGGGCTTCCACTTCTCCAGGCAGGCGCCCTCGCAGTTGGACTTCATCGGCCAGGCGGTGTCCTTGGTGAAGCGGTAGAGCGTACGCCCCTTGCCGTCGCGGACGATCGTGCCGCGCTCCTTGTCGTCGACCGTGGACAGCGCGGGCAGGTCGTTCGGCTCGCCCGGGGCCTCCTGCGCCTGCGCCTTCGCCTTCGTGCCGTCCGGCGCGGCCGCGAACCAGGTGCCGCCGACGCCCTGACCGCGGGTCTGCCGAGGCGCCGTGTCCTCCGCGTAGCGGTACAGCGGCCATCCGGCGAGCGTCAGCTGCTTCGTGCCGTCGGCGCGCTTCACCGAGCCGAGCAGCCCAGGGTCCATGCCGCGGCCCGCCTTCGCGCCGTCGGCGAGCACCGGCGGCCAGGATGCGGCGCAGTCGCCCGTGCAGTTGGAAGCGGGCGGCTTCGCCGTGTCCTTGTCGAAGCGGTACAGGGTGAAGCCCGCGCCGTCCGTCACGACCTGGCCCAGCTTCTCGCTCTTCCAGACGCTGAGGCGGCCCGCCTGCGAGGGCTGCGCACCGTTGTTCGTCGAGACGGCGCGCTCGGCGGAACCGGTGGTGGTCGCCTCCGTGCCCCGGGAGCTTCCGCAGGCCGCCGTCAGCATGACCGCGGCGACCGTGAACGCGACCGGGACGTAGCTGAATTTACGCATGGGTATCCCTCTTTCGGAAACTCTTGAAGAAGTGGCTTTTCGCTGAAGTGCTGAAGTAATTGCCCGCCCCGGCAGCAGGGGAGGAGTCGGCCGACTGCCGGGGCGGAGCTTCTGGTCCCGGATTTCCTTCCGGCCGGTCACCGTCACTGTGAAAACGGCAGGTGTGGCGGGGAGGTTCAATTCCCGGGGAATTCTTTTACCGGGTCGCGAGCCGTCAGACTCGCCCCGTGCCCGCCCCCGCCAACGTCTGCGTGGGAACGACCACCTGCAGACCGAGTACGCCCAGGTCGACGCTGCCGTCGTTTTCCGCGTACCACCGCCAGTGCGCACCCGGTACGTCGCCGACCGTCAGCACGATCCAGCCGCCGCCCTCGGACACGGTGAGGTCCGCGAGCGCCCTGGCCTCCTCGGCGGTCGGCGCGTCCTGGAGGACGATGAACCCGGTGACCTCACCGGTACGGGCGGCACCACGCACCAGGCCGACACCCAACTCCTCGGCGGAGTTGAGGATCTCCTCGGGGGCCCTGCCCTTCACCTCCGACACGGAGCGCACCCGGACCAGACCGTTGAGGCCGGGCAGCGCGCTCGCGCCCGGGTCCACCGACACCACCACCGTGCTCTGCCGCGGCAGTTCGAGCAAGCCGCGCACCAGCGCCGCCACGGTGTCCTGGGCGACGACGAGGTCACCGCTGACGCTGAGCGCGCCGTTGATCTGCCCGAGGTCCACCATCACCTGCGCCCCCCGCTCGCTCACCCCGATCCGGGCGAGGTGCGGCAGTGCGAGCGTCACGCCGGCCGTCGGATCGCCCTCGATGACGGAGGGCAGCCCGGTGCGCTCCCAGCGATTCGGTTCCAGCGCGGTCCACGGCGCGGGCGCCGTGTGCGCCCCCGACACCGACGCCAGCAGCTTCGTGGGTTCGGCGAGCACGCTGTAGATCCGCACCGGACGCTCCGCCTTCGCCGTGTCGGCGGGGATCAGCTCGCGCAGCGCCTGCCGCACCACCACCGGCGTACGGGTGTCCGCCGCAAGCCGCCGCGCGAGCGCGCCCCGTCGGCGCCGCCGCAGCGCGAGTGCCAGACGGCGCGGCAGCCGCGGCCGCAGCACCCGGGCGGCCCGCGCGATCCCGGAGCCGGTGGCGCGCAGGGCCCGGCCGATCGGACGCCGCGCGACGATCACCACGGTCAGTACGGCGGCGCCGGCGACACCCCCGATCAGCCAGGGCGACGCGAGCCGGTCGCCGAGCCCGGCGAACGGTCCCGAGCTCCGGACGGCCGCGGCGCGGGGCGCGGGGGAGGCGCTCCGCTCGGGGCGCTTCGCCGGGGCGGCGCTCTCCTCGGGCAGGACACCGAACTCCACACCGGGGCCGTCGGCGTCCTCCGGCAGGATCAGCGGGAAGCCCGGAGTCAGCTGATCAGGACTTACGAAGGCCGAACCGTCCGGCAGTTGGCGCCCGCTGTTGAGGACCAGGATCTCCTCGAACCGGTCGCCGTCGCCGAGGGTGCGTTCCGCGATCCCGAACAGCGTCTCCTGCTCGCCGCCGTTCTCCTGTGCGGACTTGACCACGTAGTACTTCGTCACCTCGTCGGCCCGGAGCGCCCGGGAAGGCCGCATCTGCACGGCGGCCGGCGCCGGTGCGGATTCCAGAGCCCGTACCGAGTCCGGTGCCCGTACGGACCCCAGAGCCTGCGCCGGTGCGGGCAGCGCCAGCCAGGTGGCGGCCGCCAGGCCGCACACCGCCGTCACCCGTGCCGTCGTGCGCCACGGCGCCGGGCGCCGTGCTTCGTTCGTCGTCCTCGGGGCGTCGCGCATCTTTCTCGTCCTCCTCCGTACGGGGCCTGGTGACGCGCACTGCTGGTGCGTCGGCCGTCACACGCGCGGGACCCGGAGTCGGTTCAACGAGCTGAACCAAAACGTGGGACTCCTCGTGAGGAGGTGCCGAACGAGCGTGTAACCGGGAGGAGTTGGAAATGGCGCGTCGGCACAGCACGGGCTGGGAGGTGCTCGGGTTCGCGGAGGACCCGACCCCCGGGAACCCGGAGGCGATCAGAACACTGGCCAGGACCTATCAGGAGCTGGGCGACGGGGCGGGCGAGGCGGTCGATCTGCTGCGCGCCGACGGGGCGCTGCGCCGCGGCAAGGGCCAGGCGATGGACGCCCTGAAGACGCGGATCACCAAGGACCTGCCGGGGCTCCTGGAGAAGACGCGGGACTCCTTCCGTACCGCCGCGGGTGCCTACGACGAGTACGCGAACACCCTGACCGACGCCCAGGACCTGCTGGACCGGGCCATCGACCAGGGCCAGGAGGTCGCCGGCACCGCGAAGACGGAGGTTCCGGCGCTCGCGGAGGACGCCACCCCGGAACAGGCCGAGGCCCACCTCACCCAGCAGGGCGAGGTGAGCGCCGCGAAGGAGGCGCTGTCCGCCGCCGAGGAGCTCGGCCGCGCGGCGCGGCGGATGCGCGAGGACGGGTCCAACAAGGCCACGGTCATCCTCGATGACGCCGCCGAACAGGCCATCCCCGCACGGGACTTCATCAAGAAGTTCGGCGACTTCCTCGCGGACAACCCGCTGGTGGAGATCATCGCCGGTGTCATCATCGGCATCGTCGCCGTGTTCTTCCCGGTCATAGGTCTCATCCTGGGCGGGATCCTGTTCGCGGTCTCGCTGATCCGGATGGTGTCGCAGGGCAAGATCGACGCCGGTGAGGTCATCATCGGCCTGCTCACCCTCGTACCCGGTGGTGTGCTGCTCGGCGGGCTCGGGAAACTCGCCGGGATAGCGGGCAAGCTGGCGAAGTTCGCGCCGTTCCTGGCCAAGGTGGGGAAGGGTGTCGGGACGGTTTCCGGGGCGGTCACGGCGGCCCTGAAGAACTCGACGTTCGTCCGCAAGATCATCGATCCGCTGGCCAAGGGGCTGGTGGGGCTCAAGACGTCCCCCGGTCTGGCGCTCGGCGCCAAGTTCGCGATCGATGTGACCACCGAGTTCTCCCTCGGCTTCCTGGCGAGCGGGATCACGGCGGCGGTCGACGGGAAGAAGTTCGACGCGGCCTCGGCTGCCACGGGCGCCGCGCTCGGCGCCGCCACGGCCGGTGCCCTCACCCTGTTCGGCGGGACGAAGTTCGCCACCAGCATCAAGGACGCCTTCACCACCAAGGGCAAGTTCAAGAGCAACATCGACAAGGCGTTCTCCGGGGACACCTTCGGTTTCACCGACGGCAAGTTCAAACCCGGCGACCTCCTGTTCGTCGACACCAAGGGCGCGCAGAAGACCGGCTTCCACGGCATCAACGGCACGACCAAGTCGGACCCGTCCACGGGCGAGGTCAAGACGAAGGTCACGACCCCGGACGGTGCGAAGACCGAGACGAAGATCACCCCGCCCGGCCCCAAGGCCGACCAGGTCGCCGCCCCCGACGACCTGCCCTTCGGAGTCCCGGGGCCCGAGACGTCGACGACCACCACGACACCGGACGGGTTCACCTCGACGACCGCGGACGGCACGAACACCATCAAGAGCCCGGACGGGGACGTCATCACCTCGAACGGCACCACGACGACGATCGACACCCCGGTCCAGGGCCCGACCACGAAGGAGAAGATCTTCGATGGGCTCGGCGGCGAGTTCGCGCCCGCGCACTCCGAGAAGCCCACGCTCTCCACGGAGCTGGGCCCGGACGGCGGCTTCACGACCTCGGGATCGTTCGGCGAGGTCTCCAAGGGGCCCGATGGCACCACCACGTTCAGCTCGCCCGGCGACGGCGGCGGTCCCACGCCGGAGTTCACCGTGAACAACAACACGGTCTCCACCCCGACCGGCCTCACCCTGACCGACAACGGCGGCTCCACGACGGTGGGGGGTGGCGGGCTCACCACGGACAACCAGAACGGTGTCAACTCGGTCTTCAACGGCCCCGCGGCGGGCCAGCCGGTGGTGACCCACAACCCCGCCGACGGCAACGTGGACATCAACTTCGGCAACACCACGCTCAACGGCAATACCGGGAACCCGGGAGGCGGCTTCGCCCTGCCCGACGGTACGCAGGCCACCGTCGGCAACAACGGCAGCGTGAGCGTCGTCAACGGCGACGGTGGCGGCCAGAACGTCAATCTGCCCCCGGCGGGCGCGGGCGGCCCGGTCACCTTCACCGACACCAATGTCAGCACCAGCATCCCGCCGGGCGGCGGCGCCACCATCACCACGCCGGGCGGCGGTGCCACCACGCTCGACAACACGGGGTTCACGGTGACCACCGGCGGCCCCACCCCCGACACGGTGCAGTTCAACGGTCCGGGCAACTCGCTCGACGTGACCCCGCCCGGCGGTCAGCCGCAGGTCTCGGTGGGCCCGGACGGTGGCATCACCACCGGCAACATCACAACCGACGGCGGTGGCGGCGGTACGGCCACCGGCGGCGGCGGGAACGTGGAGTTCTCACCCGCCGACATCACGTTCAGCACGCCCGACAACGGAACGATCACCATAAACCCGGAGGGAAAGTTCGACGTGACCCCCTCCGGCGCCCAGCCGCCGGTCACGGTCAACCCGAACGGGGACATCGCCGTGGGCCCGAACGGCGTGGCCCCGGTCACCTTCACCGGCCCCGACGGCACCGCCGTCACCACCACGCCCGGCGGCGGCCTCGACGTGACCCCGCCCGGCGGTCAGCCGCAGGTCTCGGCAGGCCCGGACGGCGGCGTCACCGTCGGCGGGATCACCACGGACGGCAACGGCAGCGGTACGGCCACGGGCCCCGGCGGCAAGGTCGACTTCTCGCCGCTCGACATCAAGTTCAGCTCCCCGGACGGCACGACGTTCACCATCAACCCCAACGGCAAGTTCCACGTCGACGGGATCAGCCATGGCGCGGACGGCGTCACCATCGGCGGCTCGACCACGGTCAACAAGGACGGCTCGGCGAGCATCGCCCACGGCGACCAGGAGATCAACGTCGCCGCCAACGGCACCATCACGGCCAACGACGCGCAGGGCCAGCCGGTCCCGCCGGCCGTGCCGCAGCCGACCCCCGGAAATCCGGTGAACGCGGGCAACACCACCATCTCCGTGGACAACGCCGGCGGCCACTCGGTCACCGTCCACGGCCCGAACGGCGCCACGGTGACGGTCAACAACAACGGCACCACGACCGTCAGCAACGGCCCGATCCAGGCGAGTCACGGCCCGAACGGCATCAGCGGCAGCGTGGGCACCGCCAACCCGGTCCAGGTCAACCAGGGCCCGAACGGTGTCACGACCGTCCATCAGAACGGTACGTCGGTGAGTACCGGCGAAAAGGCTCCAACCACGGTCGGACCGCAGGGCGGGCCCGCCTCGGTCACGGTCAACTCGCCCTCGGGCGGCAACCCCGCCCAGGTCACCACCGCCGACGGCAGCACCACCAGCGTCCAGAACGACGGCACCGTCACCAAGTCGGCGCCCGGAGGTACTGGCACCCAGACGGTCAACACGGGCGGTCCGGGGAACACCACGGTCACGTTCGACAACAACGGCACCACGACCGTCAGCAACGGTCCGATCCAGGTGAGTTACGGCCCGGACGGCACCGGCGGCAGCGTGGGCACCGTCAACCCGGTCCAGGTCAATCAGGGCCTGGACGGTGTCACGACCGTGCATCAGAACGGTACGTCGGTGAGTACCGGCGGAGACGGCCCGACCACGGTCGGACCGCAGGGCGGGACCGCCTCGGTCACCGTCAACCCGCCCGACGGCGACACCCCGACGCAGGTCACCACCTCCGGCGGCACCAGCACCACCCTGACGGCGAACGGCGCCCAGACGGACGTCAATGGCAATAACACCGCGAACAGCACGATCAACAACGACGGAACCATCAGCAACAACGCCCCTGCGGGCCCCAACAGCACCGTCACCACCGGCGCGACCGGCACCACCGTCGCCGACAACGACGGCACCTTCAGCGTGGACAACACCGGCACCGTCACCGACGGCGCGGTCACCATCACCGCCAACACCGACGCCAACAACAACCCCGTGGCCACCTTCACCGACACCGGAGCCGGCGGTGCGCAGGCCGATGTCGGCACCAACGGCGTCAACACCCAGGGCATCAACACCACGGTCGACGCGGGCGGCGATGTCACCTTCACCCACAACCAGACACCCGGCGGTCCGCCCACGACCGTCAACTCCGGCGCCGACGGCACGATCACCACGAAGACCCCCGCCGGGGCCGAGGCGAAGGTGCCGCCGCCCGCGAACCCCGTGGGCGGCAACCAGGCCCCCAGCACGATCACCAACACCAACGGCGCCACCCTCTCGACGGACGGCCAGACCACCACCTTCAGCAACGACGGGTTCACGACCACCATCGGCAACGACGGCAACGGCCCGGCCACCACCACCGTCCACCACGACTCCGGCGTCAGCCACACCGTCGACAACAACGGCCAGGCCACGGTCAACAACTCGCCGAGCGGCGCCGACATCTCCGGCACCAACACCCAGGTGACGGTGAACACCCCGCAGCAGGAGGGCTGGGGCCTGTTCGGCTCACCGGAGATGACCGGCGGCCAGAACACCCTGTCCAACGGCCCGGACGGACCCACGATCACCACGCACGGCGTCGACCCGGTCCACGAGCCCGGCAGCACCGTCGTGCACGGTCCGAACGGGGACGGCGGACCCGACGGCGAGTTCTCCGTCACGTACGGACCGGCCTCCGGCACCTTCGCACCCGGCGGCGTCACCAGTCTCGGCCCCTCCGGCACCCACGTCGACCCGGTCACCAACCTTCCGATCGACACGGCGGGCAACCCCATCGGCAACAACCCCGGCAACACCACCATCAGCACCGTCACCGGCGACGGCAACAGCGGCATCACCGTGCCCACGCCCGGGGGCGGCCCCGTCGTCCACCACGACGGCTTCTACGGCGGCAACACCAGCGTCGACACCAACAACACCACCTTCGGCAAGAGCCCTGGCAACGGGGAGAACGCCGGTACACCGGGCCAGAAGTCCGACATCCTGGACGGCCCGCACAACCCCTTCAACCGCGACCCCGCGCCGGGCCCCGAGACCTTCACGGTCGGCGGCAACGCCGGCGGGCCCACCGCGGACATCCCGGTCGGCGGCAAGGGTAACTCCACCATCCACGGCGGCCCGTTCGACGTGAAGGCCAACGGCGACGGCACCTTCGACGTGTCCGTACCCGGCAGCAACCAGCCCGGCGACACGGTCACCGTCGGACCCGACGGCAGCCTCACCGGGCCCGGCGTGACTCAGCCGGCGCAACCCGGAGCAGGACAGGAGGGCCCCGCCGGACCCCCGCAGGTCACCTTCAGCAACAACACCACCGTCGCCGGCGGACCCGCGCCCACCGTCACCCCGGACGGAGGCGGCGGCGCCACCACCACCTTCGCCAACGGCGCCGCCACCACCACCGACCAGGCGGGCAACGTCACCATCACGCAGAACCCGGACGGCACCACCACGTTCAGCAACGCCGCGGGCGGTGAGAACACCACGTTCACCGTCACCAAGGACGGCGTGGAGGGCACCGTCACCACGACCGACAACAACGGCACCCCGGCCACGTTCGACGTCAAGGTCAACAACAACGGCTCCGTGCAGGTGAAGGACGCCAACGGCAAGACCCTCACCGAGGTCGACGCCAACGGCTCCTTCAACGAGCAGCACACCCCGATCCACGACTACCACGCCTACGCGGGCGGCCCCACCTCCGTCACCGAGCTGCACGACTACGGCTACGAGGCCCTCACCAGCATCATCAAGGGCGCCGTCGGCCAGATCGTCAACTTCGGCTACGAGGTGGGCGCCAAGGGCGCCGACGCGCAGACCACCGCGGAGAACGCGGGCATCAAACTCGGCTACGGCGTGGGCAATTCGCTGGCCGGCAAGAAGGTCGAGAACGCCCACGGATTCAAGACCAAGGGCCCCGAGGTACCCCTCGCCTCGATTCCCACGAAAACCATCGGCGGCGTCAACTCCAACCAGGACACCGAATTGGCGAATCCGCCGGAAGAAGCCCCCATCAAAGTCTGAACCGATCGGCCACACCCCTCGTGTGTAGGGCGCGGGTCCACGAAACGGTCCATGAAACACCCCACCGCACCACCGACTTGGAAACAGGAGACATTCCGATGGCCGATTACATCGTCAACGACGAGAAGACCAACGCCGCCGCCACACAGACCATGAACGAGTACGAGATCGCGGTCGCCCAGCTCAACAAGATCAAGTCCGACCTGGACGCCCTCACCGCCGACGGCTACAACACCCCGTCGGCGAAGAACGACTTCCAGCCCTTCGTGCAGGAGTACACGGACAACTACGGCAAGGTCACCGAGGGCCTCACGGGTATCTCCGAGTACATCAAGAAGTACGGCGAGGGCATGACCCAGTTCGACTCCGAGATGGGTTCGAGCCTCCGCAAGTGACCCCGCCCGGACGCCGGCCGGGCCGGACCGGACCCCTCTCCGGC
>NZ_JBHVEE010000134.1:0-26952 GCF_042802415.1 Streptomyces sp. NPDC057486
ATTGGTCTTGAAATGGGTGAGGGCCTTCTGGCCTGGTGTGGATTGCGACATCTGCACCGGCGACCAGAAAGGCCCTCGTGCCCCACCGTAATGCATCCCTGACCGAGAGCGGACGACAGCGGATCCCGGGCACGCCCCGGAATGTCAGGGCGGCTGCGGAGTCCCTCTGTCCGTGCCAATGGGATTGAATCCCGGCAGCCCGTCTCTCCTCGGAAAATCAATGGTCGCCAGACCGCGGCTGTCCGTGCTCTCACGGCCTGGCGACCGGTACATGGGGCGGCCCGTCCGTCAGACGGGGCGTCAGTCGGACGCGGTGGCGTCGACCACGCCGGCCATCGCCCGACGCGTCGTCAGTATGCGGTGAATCAGCCGCGCACCCGCGCGCGCCGTCCGGTGGTCGACATCGAGGTCCGGGTTGAGTTCGGCGACATCGACCACGATCGGCTTCCCGCTCGCCGCCACCCGGGCACAGACGCGCTCGACGACCTCCATCTGCACGCCGTGGGCGGCCGGGGCGCTGACCCCGGGAGCGGCGGCGGCCGGCAGGACGTCCAGGTCGATGCTGAGGTGGAGGACATCGCTGCCCTCGACGAACTCGTCCACGAACGCGTCGACCGCGGGCAGATCGAGGAGCCCGCATTCGGTGTCGGTCAGATAGCGCACTTCGAGCCGGTCGGCCGTGCGGAAGAGATGCTCGGTGTTGCTCGGCTGACTGATGCCGATCACACGGTAGTTGAGCCGGTGGCCCCGCTGTTCCTCACTCCGTGCCATTTGGAGGAACGGGGTGCCGGAGCTCGCCCGTACGTCGTCCCGGAGGTCGAAGTGGGCGTCGAGGTTGAGTACCCCGAGCCGCCCTCCCGCCCGCACCGCGCGTGTGCCGACGAGCCCGAGATAGGTCCCGTACGCCACCTCGTGACCGCCGCCCAGCACCACCACCGGAAGACCGCGGTCGACGAGTGCGCCGACCGCCTGACCCAGGCGTCGGTGCCCCGACTCCAGGTCCCCGTCGAGGACTTCGACGTCTCCGGCGTCCAGCGCGGTCATGGGTGCGGGCAGTGCCATGGACGCCAGGGCGGCACGCAGTTCGCGCGGGCCGCCCGCCGCGCCCTGGCGGCCCTTGTTGCGGCGCACCCCCTCGTCGCTGCGGAAGCCGACGAACGCGGCGTCCCACGGCCCCGGTTGCCCGGGGTCGGTGCTGATCGCGTGGTGCCAGCGCAGGTGTTCGTTCCCGGGACCGTCGTCCCGGCCGTGCCACGCCTCGGGAGCCACGTCCACGGTGAGGTCGACAGCCATGTCCGTGGGTTCGGTCGTGCCCGTCGCGCTCACTTGCTGTCGCCCTCGGTCATGGGGATGCGCACCCCGCGGTCGCGTGCCACGGTGCCGGCGTATTCGTAACCCGCGTCGACGTGCCGGATGACGCCCATGCCGGGGTCGTTGGTCAGGACGCGGGACAGCTTCTGCGCGGCGAGTTCGGTGCCGTCGGCGATGCACACCTGGCCCGCGTGGATGGAGCGGCCCATGCCGACTCCGCCGCCGTGGTGGATCGAGACCCACGAAGCGCCGGACGACGTGTTCACCAGGGCGTTGAGCAGCGGCCAGTCGGCGATGGCGTCGGAGCCGTCGAGCATGGCCTCGGTCTCGCGGTAGGGGGAGGCGACGGAGCCGGAGTCCAGGTGGTCGCGGCCGATGGCGAGCGGCGCGGACAGTTCGCCGGAGGCGACCATCTCGTTGAACCGCAGGCCCGCACGGTGGCGTTCGCCGTAGCCGAGCCAGCAGATGCGGGCGGGCAGGCCCTCGAAGGAGACGCGTTCACCGGCCATCTTGATCCACCGGTGGAGGTGCTCGTTCTCGGGGAAGAGCTCCATGATCGCCCGGTCGGTGGCCTCGATGTCCTTGGGGTCGCCGGACAGGGCCGCCCACCGGAACGGGCCGAGGCCCTCTTCGAACAGGGGCCGGATGTGGGCGGGTACGAAGCCGGGGAAGTCGAAAGCGCGCTGGTAGCCGGCCTTGCGGGCCTCGTCGCGGATCGAGTTGCCGTAGTCGAAGACCTCGGCTCCGGCGTCGAGGAACCCGACCATGGCCTCCACGTGGCGGGCCATCGACTCGCGGGAGCGGCGGGTGAAGTCCGCCGGGTCCTTGCGGGCCTGTTCGTGCCAGTCCTCGACGCTCACACCGACGGGGAGGTAGGCCAGCGGGTCGTGCGCCGAGGTCTGGTCGGTGACGATGTCGATCGGCGCGCCCATCTCCAGGAGCTGCGGGAACACCTCGGCGGCGTTGCCCGCGAGGCCGATGGACAGCGGGCGGCGCGCTTCCTTGGCCTCGATGGCGAGACTCAGGGCGTGGTCGAGGTCGTCGGCCGCGACGTCGAGGTAGCGGTGCGCGATACGGCGCTCGATGCGGGTGGGGTCGACGTCGACGCAGAGCGCGACGCCGTCGTTCATGGTGACGGCGAGCGGCTGGGCGCCGCCCATGCCGCCGAGTCCGGCGGTCAGTGTGATGGTGCCGGCCAGCGTGCCGTCGAACTTCTTGCGCGCGACCGCTCCGAAGGTCTCGTACGTGCCCTGAAGGATGCCCTGGCTGCCGATGTAGATCCAGGAGCCGGCGGTCATCTGGCCGTACATGGTCAGTCCGCGCGCCTCGAGGGAGCGGAACTCCTCCCAGTTGGCCCAGTCGCCGACCAGGTTGGAGTTGGCGAGCAGCACCCGCGGCGCCCACTCGCTGGTGCGCATGACGCCGACCGGTTTTCCGGACTGCACCAGGAGCGTCTCGTCGTCCTTGAGCGTTTTGAGGGTGCGCACGATCGCGTCGTACGCGGCCCAGTCGCGGGCGGCCTTGCCGGTGCCGCCGTAGACGACCAGGTTCTCGGGGTGCTCGGCGACCTCGGGGTCGAGGTTGTTCATGAGCATGCGCAGGGCGCCCTCCTGCTGCCAGCCGAGGCAGTTCAGTTCGGTGCCACGGGGGGCGCGGATGTGGCGGGCCGCGGGGGAAACGCCGGTCATGGTCTTCTCCTGGTGGGTAACGGAGTTGCTGCGTGACCCATGACAGGCGACCGGTCGGGCGGGAACCAGCGGCGGGCCCCGAAGTTCTCGGATCCGAGAACGGGATGCGCCGGCCCGAAGGGCGGGGGCCGCCGTGACCGGCATCCTGTAAGGCGTCTCGCCTAAGGGCTGTCCCGTAAACCCTGGTGGATCAGCGCGCGGCGTCAGATGCGGTGCATCGCAAGGCGGAGGAGCATCCTCATACTGGGTGTATTCGGGCGTTCCGACAACGCGGCGAGGTGCCGTAGCCGGCGTCGTGCGCCCGCCAGGGATTACGGGACAGCCCTTAGAATTCCGATGACCGTGACCGCACCTCAGGCGGCGCGACGACCGACGGGGACGAGGACGGTGGACGGCTTGGTCGTGGGGGCTTCGGAGCTCGCCAGGCTCTACGCGGAGCAGACATCCGGTTCCTCTCCCGCCTACCAGCGGATCAAGGACCTCGTGTCCCGGCAGATCGTCAGCGGCCACTGGCGCGAGGGCGAGGCACTGCCGTCGGAGAACCAGTTCGTCGAGTCGCTCGGTCTGTCCCGGATGACGGTCAACCGCGCTCTGCGCGAGTTGAGCGCGGACGGCCTGCTGCGGCGCGTCATGGGAGTGGGCACCTTCGTCGCACGGCGCAAGGGCAGCTCCGCCCTGGTCGAGGTGCACAACATCGCCGACGAGATCCGGGGTCGTGGCCATTGCTACGAGGCCCGGGTGCTGTCACTGCGCGAGGAACTCCCCGATCCCGAGATCAGCGCACAGCTCGGCCTCGACGGGCGGCGCAGCGCCTTCCGTTCGCGCGTCGTGCACTTCGAGGACGGGGCGGCGGTCCAGTTGGAGGACCGTTACGTCCATCCGGACTTCGCCCCCGGCTATCTCGACCAGGACTTCACGCAACGCACACCGTTCACGTTCCTGTCGGAGGTAGCGCCGCTGGGCAAGGGCGAGCACATCGTCGAGGCGGTACTTCCCTCCGCGGAGGAGTGCGAGATCCTCGGCGTGTCACCGGCCGAGCCGTGCCTGCTGATCCAGCGGCGCACCTGGTCGCGCGACGCCGTCGTCAGCGTCGCGCGTCTGCTGCACCCGGGCTCCCGGTACCGCCTCGAGGGAACGTTCGCCGCGCACTGATCTGTCGGTGCGCCCGCTTGCATGTGCACCGACCTGTCGGTGACCGTCAGGAGGCGCCCGGTCCGACCGTGCGGCTCAGCTGCGCTGCCGGTCGCCGGCCGGACATCGCGGCGGTCAGCCGCGCCGCGGACTGTTCGAGGACGCCGCGCACCTGGTCGGGCTCGTGCCGGCTGTAGTGCCGGTGCCAGGTGCTGCTGAGCGCGGCGACGGGCCGCTCGTTGTGGTCGAAGGCCGCGATTCCCATCGACCGGAAACCTTCCGAGACCAGCTCGACCTCCTCCGACCAGCCTCGTTCACGGTCCTGTGCCAGCAGGGACAGCAGTTCCGGCAGCGAGCGCGGTCCCTTGCCGGTACGGGTGATGAGGTCGCCGCGACGCGGGAACAGGGCCCGTAGCTGCGCCGGAGCGGAATGGGCGAGGATGGCACGCCCGTTGGCCGTCAGATGTGCGGGCAGCCGGACCCCGATGTCCGTGACGAGGGCGATGTCGGCGTCGCCTGACGGGCGCGACCGGGGACGCTCCTTGAGCAGGTAGACCGTCTCCGCGCCGTTGACGATGCCCAGGTGGACGGTCTGGCCGAGGCGGTTGGACGCGCTGCGCAGGATGGGGCGCGCGAGCCGTTCGAGGGGCTCGTGCCGGAGGTAGGCCGAGCCGATCTCGAAGGATGCGACCCCGAGCCCGTACGCCTGCTCCTTGGGCAGGTAGGTGACGAAACCGCGGTCCACCAGGACGGAGAGGATGTGGTACGCGGACGACCGGGGGATGCCCAGTTCGCGGGCGAGGGCCGCGGCCTGGACCGGGCCCGACCGGCCGGCGAGGTGCAGCAGGATGTCCAGCGCCCGTCCGACGGCCGGCGAGGCGCTCGACGTCGTCTCTCGTTCACCCATGGGTCCACCTCTTGACTCTCCTGTATATACAGGAATATACAAGTGCCCTCGTCGTGCGGGTGTGCCGAAGGCCGTCACCGGTCATCGATCCGGCCCCGCCACCTCGCCCGGAACGCGCCGTTCCCAAGGAGGGCATTCGTTGACCACCGACATGTTGACCACCGACAAGACGTCCCTGCAGCGCGGGCTCAAGTCCCGGCACATACGCTTCATCGCCCTCGGCTCCGCCATCGGGACGGGCCTCTTCTACGGTTCCTCGGAATCCATCAAGGCGGCCGGGCCGGCCGTACTGCTCGCCTATCTCATCGGCGGAGCCGCCGTCTTCCTCGTCCTGCGCTCGCTCGGCGAGATGGCGGTGAGCCGGCCGTGCGCCGGATCCTTCGGCGAGTACGCGACCAGGCACCTCGGTCCGCTGCCCGGCTTCCTGACCGGCTGGACCTACGCGCTGGAGATGGTCTTCGTCTGCCTGGCCGACATCACGGCACTCGGCGTCTACATGGGCTTCTGGTTCCCCGACGTGCCCCGCTGGATCTGGCTCCTGGCGGCCGTGGGCGTCATCGGCGCCATGAACCTCTTCAGCGTCAAGGTCTTCGGCGAGCTGGAGTTCTGGCTCTCGCTCGCCAAGGTCGTCGCCATCATCGCGATGATCCTCGCCGGACTCGCGATCATCGTCTTCGGCAGCCACGACGGCGCAGGCGTCTCGAACCTGTGGAGCAACGGAGGCTTCCTCCCCCACGGGATCCAGGGCGTCGTCATGTCGCTGGCCGTGGTGATGTTCGCGTTCGGCGGCACCGAGATCATCGGCGTCACCGCCGGCGAGGCGCAGGACCCCGAGAAGACGATCCCGAGCGCCGTCAACTCCATCCCCATCCGCATCGTGCTCTTCTACGTGCTCACCCTCGCCGTGATCATGTCGCTCGACCCCTGGCAGCACATCGGATCGGGCGGCAGCCCCTTCGTCGAGATCTTCGCGGGACTCGGCGTCAGCTCCGCGGCCGCCGTACTGAACGTCGTCGTCATCGTCGCCGCACTGTCCGCGATCAACAGCGACATCTTCGCCGCCGGACGCATCATGTACGGCATGGCCGAGCGGGGACAGGCACCGGCCGCCATGCGCAGGCTCTCGCGCAACGGGGTGCCGTGGCTGACCGTCGTCATCATGATCGGCGCACTCCTCTGCGGCGTGCTCCTCAACTACCTCATGCCCGAACGGATCTTCCTCGTCATCGCCTCCATCGCGACCTTCGCCACCGTATGGGTCTGGCTCATGATCCTGCTCTCCCAGGTCAGCGCCCGCCGCAGGATGACCCCGCAGGAGGTCGCCTCGCTGAAGTACCCGGCACCCTTCTGGCCCTACGGGCAGATCGTCGCGATCGTGTTCATGGCCGGCGTGGTGGCGCTCCTCGCGTTCTCGGACAGCACGAGGATCGCCCTCGTCGTCGGGGCGCTCTGGCTGGCGCTGATGACGGGCGCGTACTACCTCTGTATGCGCCGCCGCCCACCGGGGGCCGAAACCCTCGAAGCCCCGAAGGGGACCGAGCCCGACAGGGAACCGGTCCACCAGTACTAGGGCGTGTGTCGGAAGTGCCGCCGTCCGCCCGAAGGGTGGGCCCGGCGGCGTCCGGTGCGTGCGATCGCAAGGCGGAGGGTCGTCCTCGTACTGGACGTACGTGGACGACCCCGACAACGCAGCGAGCGTGCGTGCCAGGCGTCGCGGGGCAGGCGGGACTTCCGACACACGCACTAGCCCCGCAACCACGACCACTCGGCGGAACCGCGACCCATGCGGTTCCGCCGAATGCTTTTCGGGTCGGCCGGTCATGGTTCAAGGCTCTGCCAGGCCCCCGCCCCACAGCCATCCACCCGCACCGGCAAGTGTCTGGGATCCCAGACATTAACCCTCCGCAGCCACTGACGAAGAGGTTCCGCTTTCGGGCTTGATGGAGCCATGAACGAAACCTTCGTAGGCATCGGCCCCCTGTCCCTCGCCGATGTCGTGGCCGTCGCCCGCCACGGCGCCCACGTGACCCTCACCCACGAAGCCCTCGGAGAGATCTCCCAGAGCCGCAAGGTGGTCGAGAACCTGGCCGACGACGTAGTGCCGCACTACGGCGTGTCCACCGGATTCGGCGCCCTGGCCACCCGCCACATACCCCGCGAACTGCGCGCCCAGCTCCAGCGCAGCCTCGTCCGCTCCCACGCGGCGGGCTCCGGCCCCGAGGTCGAGCGCGAGGTCGTACGCGCCCTGATGCTGCTGCGCCTCTCGACACTCGCGACCGGCCGCACCGGCGTACGTCCCGACACCGCGCAGGCCTACGCCGCCCTCCTCAACGCCGGCATCACGCCTGTCGTCCACGAATACGGCTCCCTCGGCTGTTCCGGCGACCTCGCCCCGCTCGCCCACTGCGCCCTCGCCGTCATGGGCGAAGGCCAGGTGCGCGACGCCCAGGGCGAACTCATGCCCGCGGCTGAGGCCCTCGCCGCCGCCGGCATCGAACCCGTCACCCTGCACGAGAAGGAGGGCCTGGCCCTCATCAACGGCACCGACGGCATGCTCGGCATGCTCGTCATGGCCGCCCACGACCTGCGGATGCTGCTCCGCACCGCCGACATCGCCGCCGCCATGAGCGTCGAGGCACAGCTCGGCACCGACGCCGTCTTCGCCGCCGACCTCCAGGCCCTTCGCCCGCACCCCGGCCAGGGCGCCAGCGCGGCCAACCTCCGCGCGCTGCTGGACGGTTCGGCGATTGTCGCGAGCCACCGCGGCCCCGACTGCACCCGTGTCCAGGACGCCTACTCTCTGCGCTGCACCCCGCAGGTGCACGGCGCCGCCCGCGACACCCTCGCCCACGCGGAGACCGTCGCGGGCCGCGAACTCGCCAGCGCCATCGACAACCCCGTCGTGACCCCCGACGGCCGGGTGGAGTCCAACGGCAACTTCCACGGCGCCCCCGTGGCCTGCGTCCTGGACTTCCTCGCCATCTCAGTCGCGGACGTCGCCTCCGTCAGCGAACGCCGCACCGACCGCTTCCTCGACGTCGCCCGCAACCACGGTCTGAACGCCTTCCTCGCCGACGACCCGGGCGTGGACTCCGGCCACATGATCGCCCAGTACACCCAGGCGGGCATCGTCTCCGAGCTCAAGCGCCTCGCCGCCCCCGCATCCGTCGACTCCATCCCCTCCAGCGCCATGCAGGAGGACCACGTCTCGATGGGCTGGGCCGCCGCCCGCAAGCTGCGCCGCGCCATCGACGGGCTGACCCGCGTGGTCGCCGTGGAGATCCTCACCGCGGCACGTGCCCTCGACCTGCGCGCACCCCTCACCCCGGCCCCCGCCACCGCGGCCGTCCTGGCCGGCCTGCGCCGGCACGTACAGGGCCCGGGTACCGACCGCTACCTCGCACCCGAGATCGAGGCGGCCGTCCAGTACGTGTCCGCGGGCCACGCCCTCGCGGACGCCGAATCGGTCATCGGACAGCTGGACTGACCTGAGCGGGCGTTCGTGTGCGTTCCGCCGCCGACCGGGCTCGGCGGCGGAACGCCAACTCCCTGTTCCGGCCGGCCGTCAGGGTCGGACCATGAGTTGCTCACATCACGAGGTGTGTACGCCGCCGATACGACGACTCAGCAGATTGGCCGTCCGCGTCACCTGCGTAGCGATCCACTCCTGCTGCTCGAGCCCGACCTCGTCACCCGGGAACGTGACCGCCACCCCGGCGACAGGATGCGCGCTGTGGTCGAGAACGGCGGCCGCCACCGACGAGAAACCGGGCGTCACCTCGCCGTCCTCCGTGGCATACCCACGCCGGCGGGCCTCCGCAAGAAGCTGGCGGAGCGCGGTCAACGACCCCGGCCCCGCCTCGTGGCGCAGCACGAACGCCGACGCGTCGGGAAACAGAGCCCGCACCTGCGCCTGCGAAAGGCCGGCCAGCAACGCCCGCCCGCTGGCGGTCAGATGGGCCGGAAGCCGCACACCGACCTCCGTCACCAGCGGCGCCCGACCAGGAGCCCGCTCCTCGATGACGTAGATGACCTCGCGGCCGTGCAGCACGGCGAGATGGGCGTTGTGCCCCGTACTGTCGACGAGCTTCGCCAGCGGCACCCGAGCCAGACGCTGAAAAGGAGCCTGACGGCTGTATCCCGACGCCAGCTCGAAGGCACTGACCCCCAGCCCGTAACGCCGCTCCTCCGGCAGATGCACGACGAACCCCTCGCGCGTGAGCGTGTCGAGCAGGTGATAGGTCGTGGACCGGGGCAGCCGCACATCACGACTGATGGCGGCGGCGGGAACGGGCCCCGCCTGACCTGCGAGATATCGCAGAATGGCCAACACCTGGGCGGCGGCGGGAACTGGTGACATGTCGCGAGATTACGTCCGATGGTCGGCGTCACTCCGCATCCTCGTGGCGACGTCCGGGATACGAGACACGACGAAGGTGATCGGCACAGGTGTCACAGGTGGTGCGAGGTGTCAGCCCGGGAGTGCCTTCCGGTACATGTTCATCTGAGTGCTTTCGTGGATACCCCGCCTTCAGGGGGAGGGGACGAAACCCCTGCGGAGCAGGGCGAGAGACGGTGTTTCGCCGTCAGGCGAAGGGCCGTGTTCCGACCTGCAGGTTTGGTCGTTGCGAGTGTTCACGCTGGTGTGCGAGCTGTGATCGTGGCTCACGTGAAGCGGGCATGGAGGCGGGCAGCATGCGGTCGATGCCGCTGACATGCGGTGAATCGGCCAGCTCGCTGCACGTTCCCGGCCGGACCCGGCCGACCAGGAGCACGGCGAAGAGGTAGGTAGCCGTGTCTGCTCGGAGTGGGCGACCGGCGTGGCGGAGCCCCGTTCATGTCCGGCCATGCGTCGGGCGGCGGACAGGAACGGCATCACCGCGAGCGAGGGGGCGGCGATGCCGCTTCCGGACGCCTCGCCGCCCTGCTCGGCGAGGCCGGCGTCGCGCCGTCCCGGAAATGGCAACAGAAGTTGCTCGTGGTGCGGCGCTGGAGCACTTTGGGTGCCGGAGGTGATCCTAGTGATCAAGACGATGGTGAATACGCGCGACGGCGCGGCGCCGACTGGTGACGAGGTCCATGACGTGGCGGTGATTGGTGCCGGAGCATCCGGCCTGAGTGCCGCGCTCCTGCTGGGGCGGGCCCGTCGGAGGGTGGTGGTGATCGATGCCGGCGAGCCGCGCAACGCGCCTGCTGCGCACATGCACGGTTTCCTGTCCCGTGACGGCCTGCCTCCGGCGACCCTGCTCGACCTGGGGCGGGCCGAGATCGAACGCTACGGAGTCGATGTCGTCCGAGGCCGGGTGGAACATGTCGAGCCGGGTTACGACGTGCGCCTGGAGGGCGGCCCCGTGATCAGGGCCCGCCGTCTTCTGGTCGCCACCGGGCTGCGTGACGAACTGCCCGACCTCCCCGGCGTCCGGGAGCGTTGGGGCAAGGACCTTCTGCACTGCCCGTACTGTCATGCCCACGAGGTCCGTGACCAGCCCCTTGCCGTCCTCGGCACGCACCCGGGGGCCGTGCACCAGGCTCTGCTGCTGCGTCAGTGGAGCGAGGACATCGTCCTCCTCACGCACGCCCTCGAACTCTCCCCGCAGGAGCGGGAACAGCTGGAGGCGTTCGGCGTGAGGATCGTGGAGGGCAGGGCCGTGAGGCTCGTCGTCGACGACGACCGCCTGCGCGGCATCGAGCTCACCGACGGCACGGTGATTCCCCGGACCGCGGTTTTCCTGTTTCCCCGGCCCGCGCCGCGTGACGACCTCCTGGCTCTGCTCGGTTGCGCCAAGGACGACCAGGGCTGGGTGGTGACGGACCGGACCGGCCGCACCAGCGTGCCCGGGGTATGGGCTGTCGGAAATGTCGTCGACCCACGCGCCCAGGTCATCGCAGCCGCCGGCATGGGCTCCACCGCGGCGTTCGCCATCAACACGGACCTGCTCCACGAGGACGTGGAGCACGCCGTCGCACGGCACCGCGCACACCGTGCCACGGCTGCCCTGACATGACGACTCGGCAGGCCATGGGCGATGTCGTCGTGGCAGCCCGTACTGCCCACGCGAGGGGTCCGGCCGTCCAGCTGCCGTTCGCCGTGTCCTTCGAAGGGCGGTCCCGGAAGCGGGCCCTTCCGGTCAGGCCGACCGCTCCGCGCGGGACGGGGGCTTGGCCCGGACGTGCACGCGTTCGCCCTGGGGGCCGAACAGGTTGAGCACCTCCACGGGCGACTCGCCCGTGGAGCCGAACCAGTGCGGCAGGCGGGTGTCGAACTCGGCCGCCTCACCCGGCCCCATGACCAGATCGTGGTCGGCCAGGACGAGCCGCACCCGTCCGGACAGGACGTACAGCCACTCGTACCCCTCGTGCGTGACCGGATCAGGCCGGTTGTGTTCCGCAGGGATGACCGACTTCCAGGCTTGCAGGCGCCCCGGTTGCGTCGACAGCGGAATCACCGTACGACCGTGGTGGACGCGGGGCCTGCAGCGGATCCGTGGGTCGCCGACCTCCGGCGCCCCGACGAGTTCGTCCAGGGGTACCTGGTGGACCTGCGCGATGGGCAGCAACAGCTCCAGGCTCGGGCGGCGCTGCCCCGACTCCAGTCTCGACAGTGTGCTCTTGGAGATGCCAGTGGCCTCGGCCAGCGCCGACAGGGACATGCCGCGCTGGGCGCGGATGCGCCTGAGGCGGGAACCGACCTGGGCCAGCGTGGCGGCGATCGGTGATTGTTCGTCCATACCTCCATTCCACCTCTCGCGTCCCGGAAATGGCAACACGAGTTGTCAGTCCAGTGCCAGGCGCGCACTGCGCGGCAGGAGGTCAGATGCGCGACGTCCACGGGGTGGGTGACGAGACGGACGACTTCGAGACCTTCCTGCGGGCCGGCGCCGAACCTCGATCGCGCGCAGAGTGGCCCTCCTGCGTCGCGACGGCGCCTACCGGAGCGCGGCGGCTCGTGCCTCCACCCGACTCGTGAGCCGTCTGGTGCGGGACCGCGGCTACGCGCCGGGCTGATCGTCCGCTCCGTCGAGGGGGCGTGCTGGTCGGCAGCCGCTCACTGGCTGGCGTATCCGCCGTCCACCACGAACTCCGAGCCCGTCGAGTAGCTCGCCTCGTCCGACAGCAGGTACAGCACCATGTTCGAGATCTCGGCGGGCTGTGCCTCCCGCTGGATCGGCTGGCGCTTCACCGTCTCGTGCGAGCGCTCCGAGTCCGCCGTCATCTCGGTGGCCACGACGCCGGGATGCACGGAGTTGACGCGGATGTTGTACGGGGCGAACTCCTGCGCCGCCGCCTTCGTCATGCCGCGCACCGCCCACTTGGAGGCCGTGTAGCTGAGGATGTACGGGAACGCGATGATCCCGCACAGCGAGGAGATGTTGACGATCGAGCCGCCGCCGGCCGACCGCATCGACGGCAGCACGGCCTTCATGCCGAGGAAGACGCCGATCTCGTTGACGTCGATGACCCGCCGGTAGTCGGCCTCGGTGAGCTCCTCGATGGGGCAGCGGTGGACCAGACCGGCGTTGTTCACCAGACCCGTGACCTTGCCGCACACCTCTTCCGTGCGTGCGACGGCCGCCTGCCAGGACACCTCGCTGGTGACGTCCAGTTCCACGAACAGGGCGTTCTGGGCGCCCAGTTCCTTCGCGAGGGCCTCGCCCTCCTGGACGAGGACGTCGCCGATCACGACCTTCGCGCCCTCCGCGACCAGTCGGCGTGCGTGCGCGGCGCCCAGGCCGCGTGCCCCGCCCGTCACGACGACCACTTTGCCGTCCGCCCGTCCGCTCATGCCGGAACCTCCCGTATGCCGGTGATGCAGGTGGCAGCGATGCTGGCAGCGGATCCGGCCCGGCGGCACGCGGAGCTTCCCACTCACCGGGAAAGGACACTGCCGCCGTAGGGCCTGGTACGGGCAGGCTCGACGGGTACCCCGTGTCGGCGCGACACGAGGCCCCTTCCGAGCATCCGCAACCAGGAGAACCGCTGATGTCCGTCGATCTGACAGGAAAGGTCGCGCTCGTCACCGGCGCGGCACGCGGCATGGGCGAGGCCGAGGCCCGCCTGCTCGCCGCCCGCGGGGCGAAGGTCGTCCTCACCGACGTACTGGAGACGGAGGGCGAGGCGACGGCCGCGTCCATCGGCTCCGCCGCCCGTTTCGTACGGCACGACGTGACCGACGAGAAGGCATGGGAGGCGGCCGTGGCCGCCGCCGTGGACGGCTTCGGCCGGCTCGACGTACTCGTCAACAACGCCGCGATCTACACCACCTCGCCCATCGTCGAGGAGGACCCGGCCCGCCTGGAGGCGGTCCTCCGGGTCGACCTGATCGGCCCGTTCCTCGGCATCCGCGCCGTAGCCGGGGCGATGAAGGCGCACGGCGGCGGATCCATCGTCAACATCTCCTCGCAGGCCGGCCTGCAGGGCATGTGGGGACACGGCGCGTACGGGGCCGCGAAGTGGGGGCTGCGCGGCCTCACCAAGACGGCCGCCCTGGAGCTCGGCGCGGACGGTATCCGTGTCAACTCCGTCCACCCGGGGGCCATCGCCACGGCGATGACCGCCCACCTGGGGACCAAGGAGCACGCGGGCGCGCCCCTCGGACGGGTGGGGGAGCCGGAGGAGGTCGCCCGCCTCGTCGCGTTCCTCGCCTCCGACGACTCGTCGTACCTGTCCGGTGCCGAGCTCGCCGTGGACGGAGGGGCGTCGGCCGGACGGATGCCGGTCTTCCCCCAGAGGGGAGGCGACGCGTGACCAGGCCCGGCGCCGAGGTCCAGGCGGTCATCGACCTGGCCACCGCCAACTTCCCCCCGCTGGGAACGGAGATGACGGACATCGCCGAGGTGCGCGCCTTCTTCGCCGCCCGCCCCGGGGCCGCCGTCCCCGCGCCTCCCGTCGCCCGCGTCCGGGACGAGGACGCCGACGGCGTCCCCGTACGCGTCTACGACGAGGCAGTCCACGCGGATGCCCCGGTGGTCCTGTACTGCCACGGCGGCGGCTTCGTCCTGTGCGACCTCGACAGCCACGACGGCTTCTGCCGGTCGATCGCCGACGCCACGGGCGCGGTCGTCGTCTCCGTGGACTACCGCCGCGCCCCCGAGCACCCCTTCCCCGCCGCCCCCGAGGACGCGTACACGGCCCTGCTGTGGACCGCGAAGACGTACCCGGGCCGCCGGATCGCCGTCGCCGGGGACAGCGCGGGCGCCAACCTCGCCACCGTACTCACCCTGCTCTCCCGCGACCGGGGCGGCCCCGAGATCGCCTACCAGGCGCTCTATTACCCGATGCTCGACCCCACCTGTTCCCGGCCCTCCCACCGCCGGAACGGCCAGGGGTACTTCCTCACCTCCGACCACCTGCGCTGGTACTGGGACAGCTACCTGCCGGACCTCGCGGACCGGGCCGACCCCTACGCCGCCCCCCTGGCCCACACCGACCTGTCCGGCCTCCCGACGGCATACGTCGTCACCGCCGGCCTCGACCCCCTGCGGGACGAGGGCCTGGCGTACGCGGAGGCCCTCACCACGGCCGGAGTCCCCGTGGAGGCCCACCACTACGCCGGGATGTTCCATGGCTTCCTGTCGATGGCCGCCGCCCTGCCCGAGGTGGCCGCGGCCCGCGAGACCGCGTTCGCCGCGCTGCGCGGGGCACTCGACGTGAACTGACACTTCCGACGACGGGCGCGTATGTGTGAGCCCCGGCCTCCCCGAGGAGGACGGGGCTCACACCCGTGTCACGGACGCGTCAGCCAGGGATCAGCTCGAACCCCTTGTACCCGGAATCCGCCACGTCCGCGATCATCTGCCCGTACACCCCGAAGCCACCGACGAACGGCATGAACACACGTGGCTTACCGGGGATGTTGGCACCCAGGTACCAGGAGTTCGCCGACATCATCAGGGTGGCCGCCGCACGGTCGTGGCACTCGGTGACCCAGTCCTCCACTGCCTGCTCGGTCGCCTCGATGGCCGCGTACCCGTGCTCGTCGAGGTGGCGCAGGCAGTCGGCCAGCCACTCGCCGTGCTGCTCGCCCGCCAGGACCACATTGGCGAGGACGGACGGACTGCCGGGGCCGGTGAGGTTGAAGAAGTTCGGGAAGCCGTTGACGCCGAGGCCGAGGTATGTGCGCGGGCCGCCTCTCCAGGCGTCCTTGAGGAGCCGCCCGCCCCGGCCGCGCACCTCGATGCGGTCGACCGCGCCGGTCATCGCGTCGAAGCCGGTCGCGAAGACGATGGCGTCCAACCCGATGTGCTCGCCGTCCGCCAGCCCGATCCCGCGCTCGTCGATCCGCTCGATCGCGTTTCCGCGCAGGCCGACCAGGCGTACGTTGTCGCGGTTGTACGTCTCGTAGTAGTCCGAGTCGGTCACGATGCGCTTGGTGCCGATCGGATGGTCGGTGGGGACGAGGAGGCCGGCGACGGCCGCGTCGTCGATCCGTGCGCGGACCTTCTCCTCCCAGAACGCACGTGCCGCGTCGTTGGCCGCCCGATCGGTGAGCTGGTCGGGGAACGTCTTGGAGTACAGGACGCCGCCCAGCTTCCAGCGCTTCTCGAAAGCGGCCCGTCGCTCCTCCTCGCTCACCTCCAGCGTCCTGTCGGGGTGCGCCATGTGCGGGGAGCCGCCGCCGCTGAGCCGCGCGAGGCGGCGCCGCTCGGCGTACCCCGCCTTCTGCTCCCGGCGGGCCGCCTCGTCCAGCGGTTTGTTGCCTGCCGGGATGCTGTAGTTGGCGCTGCGCTGGAAGACGGTCAGATGCGCCGCCTGCCGGGCGATCAGCGGGATGGACTGGATGCCGGAGGAGCCGGTGCCGATCACGCCGACCCGCAGGCCGGTGAAGTCCACGCCCTCGTGCGGCCATTCACCGGTGTGGTACGTCGCCCCGGCGAATTCGTCGACGCCCGGTATCCCGGGGCGGTGGGTGCTGGAGAGGCAGCCGACCGCGAACACGCAGAACCGGGCCGACAGCACCTCGCCGCCGTCCGTGCGCACCGTCCAGCGCAGCGTCTCCTCGTCCAGTTCGGCCGAGGTCACCGAGGTGGAGAAGGTGTAGCTGCGGCGGATGTCGAAGCGGTCGGCGACATGGCGCAGATAGCGCATGATCTCCGGCTGGGTGGCGTACTTCTCGCTCCAGTCCCATTCCTGCTGGAGGCTCTCGTCGAAGGAGTACGAGTAGTCCACGGACTCCACGTCGCAGCGGGCGCCCGGGTAGCGGTTCCAGTACCAGACACCGCCCACGTCGTCGCCGCGCTCGAAGCCGCGCACGCTGTAGCCGAGGCCGCGCAGCCGGTGCACGGCGTACAGGCCGGTGACGCCCGCGCCGACGATCACGACGTCGACGGACTCGGGGGTGTTGCTGGTGTCGCTCATGTTCCGACTCCTGACTGGTGACCAAAGGAAGAGAGGGGTGTTCGTTCGCGGGCCAGCCTCCGCAGGGCGCCCTTGTCGACCTTGCCCGCCGCGTTGTGCGGGAGTTCCGTCACGGAATGGAAGGCGCGCGGGGCCTTGAAGTTGGCGAGCCGCTCACGCGTGTACGCGGTCAGCTCCGCCGCGTCGATCCGGGCCCCGGCCGCCGGCACGCAGTACGCGACGCCGACCTCCCCGAGCCTCCCGTCCGGCGCGCCCACGACCGCCGCGTCCACGACGGCCGGATGGCCGCGCAGCACCTGCTCCACCTCCGCCGGGTACACGTTGAACCCGCCCACCACGAACATGTCCTTCAGCCGGTCCGTGATCCGCAGGAACCCGCGCTCATCCAGCACTCCGACGTCCCCGGTGTGCAGCCAGCCGTCCGCGTCGACGGCCTCGGCGGTGGCCTCCGGGTCGTCGAGGTAGCCGTGCATCACGTGGTAGCCGCGTGTGAGGATCTCGCCGGGTTCTCCGGGCGGTGCGTCGATGCGCAGCTCGGTGCCCTCGAGGGCGGTTCCGGAGGTGCGGGCCAGGGTCTCCGGGGACTCGTGCGGTTCGCAGATCGTGACCACGCCCGTCGACTCGGTCAGTCCGTACGCAGTGTTGATGTTCCGTGCGCCGATGAACTTCCGTATCTGCTCGATGAGTTCGGTGGGAATGTTCGCCGCGCCCGTGACCGCCATCCGCATCGAGGTCAGGTCGTACGCCGCGCGCTCGGGGTGGTGGATGAGCGAGGTGAAGACCGTGGGGGCGCCGGTCAGGACGGAGATCCGCTCGTCCTGCATCCGGGCGAGGACGGTCTCCGCGTCGAAGACCTGTTCCGGAACGATCGTGGCCCCGTACAGCAGGCAGGCGATGATGCCGGCCTTGTAGCCGAAGGTGTGGAAGAACGGGTTGACCAGGAGGTAGCGGTCACCGTGCCGGAGGGTGACCGCGCGGGCCCAGGCGTCGTAGACGCGCAGGTTCTGCCCGTGGGTGGTGGGGACGCCCTTGGGGCGGCCGGTGGTGCCGGAGGTGAAGAGGATGTCGGCGGTGTCGGTGGGGCGGATGGCGACGGTGCGGGCCAGCCGTTCCTCGTCGGTCACCCGGTCCGCGCCCGACAGGAACCGGGACCACTCCGGGGAGTGGAGGGTCACCGCCCGTTCCAGCAGGGGGAGTTCCTCTCCCGAGTCCGTGAGCAGCTCCCGGTAGTCCGTGCCCAGGAAATCGTGCTCGGTGAAGAGGAGACGGGTGCGGGAGCGGCGCAGGATGTCGGCGGCCTCCGGCGCCCTGTAGCGGGTGTTCAGGGGGACCAGCACCGCGCCCGCCGCCACCGCTCCCAGCGCGGCCACCACCCAGCGGGCGCTGTTGGGCGCCCACACCGCGACCGAGTCGCCGGGGCGTACCCCCTGGGCCATCACCGCCCGTGCCACCCGGGCGACCCGGTCGCGCAACTCCGCGAACGTCCAGCGGTCCTCGCCGAAGACGAGGGCCTCCTCATCCGCGTACCTCTCCGCCGCCCAGTCCGCGAGCCGGGCGATCGTCTGCGCGCCGCTCATGATCTGTCACGTCCTCCCTGCCGCCCTCCGCCCCTCGGGGCGCGGGCATGGAACTACGACCGGTCGGAGAGTGGCAGGCCGAGGCGGTGCGGCGCAGGCGGCAATTCCCGGTCAGCGGGATTCCGTCCCCCTTCGCGTCCCGTGTCCTGGAGCTCACCGCCCGCGAGGACGGCACCCTGCTCCAGGGCCGGTGCGGACCCTGGAGTGCGGGGCGTGACGGAGGACAGGGCGAACAGCAGCCCACGGGGGATACGGGGCCGACCGGTTCCCCCGCGACCGGTTGCGCGGTGCTCGGTCAGGCCGCGGTCAGCCCCAGGTCCTTGGCGAGCCGGACCCGGTGCCACGCCGGTGGGCCGAACAGCTGGGCCGAGCCGTGTGCCCGCTTGAAGTAGCGGTGGGCATCGTGTTCCCAGGTGATGCCGATGCCGCCGTGCAGCTGGATCGTCTCGCCCGCCACCGCCGTGAACGCCTCCGAGCACGCGGATTTGGCGACGGCCGCGCGGCGGGTCAACTCCGACGAGCCGGCGGCGGCCGCGAAAGCCGCGCCGAGCGCGGCCGACCGCGCCGACTCCACCAGCACGTACGCGTCCGCCAGCCGGTGCTTGAGCGCCTGGAAGGAGCCGATCGGCCGGCCGAACTGGATGCGCTCCTTGGCGTAGGCGACCGTGATCTCCAGGCACCGCTCGGCCGCGCCGACCTGCTCGGCGGCGAGCGCTGTGCAGGCCAGGTCCAGTACGTGCCGCAGGACCCGGCCGCCGTCGCCCTCCGCGCCGATGAGCCGGCCCTCGGCGCCGTCGAGCACGATGCGCGCCTGCGCCCGGGTCTGATCCATGGTGACCGCCGCTTCGCGGCGCACCCCCGCGCCGTCGACGGGCACCTCGAAGAGGGAGACCCCGGCCGCCGTTCGGGCCGCCACGAGCAGCACATCGGCCTCGGTCCCGTGCAGCACGAACTCCTTGGTCCCGGTGAGCAGCCAGGTGCCACCCGGGCCACGGGCGGCGTCGGCCCGGATGGCGGCCGGGTCCCAGGAACCGCCTTCGGCCCAGGCCAGGGTCCCCACCGCCGTGCCCTCGACGAGCCCCGGCAGCAGTTGCGTGCATGCCCTCGTGTCGCCGGAGGCGAGCAGGGCCTGCACCACGAGCACCGCGGACCCGAGGTAGGGGACGGGACTCAGGCTCCGGCCCAACTCCTCCATGACGACGTGGACTTCACGTGCACCGCAGCCCGCACCGCCGTACTCCTCGGGGACGCCGAGCCCGGCGACGCCGATCTGCTCGGTCAACGGCAGCCAGGCCGCCGCACCCTCGTGCCGCGCGAGCGATGCCCGCACGGCGGACCGCAGTTCCTTCTGTTCTTCCGTCGGCCTCACTTGCCGGCTCCGTTCTGTGCCGCTCCATCCGGCCTGTCGTGGTGTTCTCGCGACGATTCGGGCCTTCTTCGCGGGACGGAGTCGTCCGCCAGGTTCCGGGCGCGGGTCTCGGCCGTCCGCCAGATGGCCGGCGCCGTCACCGGCCCGCAGAGAACGGCCACCGCCACGAGGGGGGTGCTCGAGACGCCGCCCGAGGCGGAGAGCAGGCTGCCGGCCGTCGGATCGGACCCGGGAAAGAAGAGCCGGCCGAACGCGATCGCGGCCATCGTGCCGTAGAGCAGGAAGTCGTCGTACTCGATGACCGTGCCGAGCAGGCTGGACAGAGCCACTTTGCGCGGCAGAGCAGGGTCCGGGACCGCGACCGGTCCCTCGGCTCTCTCAGCTCTGTCAGGTCTCTGCGGGGGCGGTGCAGTGGACATGGCTGACTCCATGGTGCGGTAGGGACGTTGGGATGTACGAGCGGGGTCTGCCGTGTGGGTGCTGCACAGGTCGCTCTTCCCGGGCGGGTGGTCCCGGGAGAACGAGTCATGGGGGTCGGGTGGGCCCAGGGTTCAGGGGGCGAGCACGCGGGCGCGGCAGGCGGCCGGTGTGCCCCAGGCGGACCGCAGCGCGCGGGCCTTGCGGATCCACAGGGAGAGGTCGAGCTCCTCGGTGTAGCCGAGGGCGCCGTGGACCTGCAGGGCGGTACGGGCAGCGGTACAGGCCGCCTCGCACGCCGCGACCTTCGCCGCCGCGATCTCGCGGCCGGACGCCGGATCCTCCGTAGTCAGGACCACTGCCGCGGCCTGGATCAGGGGCTGGGCGAACTCCAGGGCGATCAACGTGTCGGCCAGCCGGTGCTTCACCGCCTGGAACGAGCCGATGGCCACCCCGAACTGGGTGCGCTGCCGTGCGTATTCGACGGTTCGTGCGAGCAGCGTGCGGCCCAGACCGAGGGCCTGGGCCGCCGTCGCCAGCGCCGCGACGTCGGCGGCGTGCGCGGCCGCGGCGGCCACCTCCGGCCCCCGCGCCAGGACGGTTCCGCCGAGCGGGCGGGCCAGCCGGCGCGCCGGGTCGACGGACGGCTGGACGGGCCCGGCCGCCCCTGCCAGGCGTACGGTGTCGCCGTCCACGACGAAGACCGCGTCGGCGGCATGGGCGTCCAAGGCGTAGGGGCTGTCGTCGGACAGCAGACAGAGTGAGGCGGCCGTCTTGCCGGACGCGATGCCCGGCAGCCACGCGGCGGCCGCCGCGTCGTCTCCCAGACGGTCGAGGAATGCCGCCGCGGCCACCGTCTCCACCACCGGGCCCGGCACCGCGTGGCGGCCCATTTCCGTGAAAGCGACGGTGAGTTCGACGGGCAGCGGGCCGAGACCGTCGTGCTGCTCCGGTACGGCGAGGGCGAAGACGCCGGCCTCGGCCAGCCTCGCCCACACGTCGCGGCCGGGTGCGGTGTCCCCGGCGGCCCAGGCCCGTACGACGGCAGGTGTGCCGGCCGCCGCGAGCATTGCGTCCAGGGAGCGGGCGAACGCCTGCTGCTCGTCGTCGAGGAGGAACCGCATCACCGGCGTCCCTTCGGCAGGCCGAGCAGCCGCTCGGCGATGATGTCGCGCTGGATCTCGTTGGTGCCGGCGTAGATGGGGCCGGCGAGGGAGAAGGTGTACCCCTCGGCCCAGCTCCCGTGCGCGGGCGCCTCCCCGGCCGTGTCCGACAGCTCGCCGTACGGGCCCAGCAGGTCCAGCGCGGTCTCGTGGAGGGCGATGTCCAGCTCGGACCAGAAGACCTTGTTGAGGCTCGACTCGGCGCCGATCGCCCCTCCGGCGGCGATCCGCGAGGCGCCCGCGTAGGTGAAGAGCCGGTACGCGCGGGCGCCGACGACCGCATCGGCGACCCGGTCGCGCAGGGCGGTGTCGCCCGGGTCCGCGCCCGAGCGCCACAGCGCCACCAGGCGGTCCGCCGCCGCGGTGAACCGCCCGGGGCTGCGCAGCGTCAGCCCGCGCTCGTTGCCCGCCGTGCTCATCGCGACCCGCCACCCCTGGCCCGGCTCCCCGATGACGTCCTCGTCGGGCACGAAGACGTTGTCGAGGAAGAGTTCGGCGAAGGCGGGCTTGCCGTCGAGCCGCCCGATGGGCCGCACGGTCACCCCGTCCGCGTCCAGCGGGAACATGACGTACGTCAGACCGCGGTGGGGCTTGTCCGCCCCGGGGTCGCTGCGGAAGAGGCCGAACGCGCGGTCGGCGAAGGCCGCCCGGGACGACCAGGTCTTCTGACCGCTCAGGAGCCAGCCGCCGTCGGCCCGTACGGCCGTGGAGCGCAAACTCGCGAGATCCGAGCCGGACTCCGGCTCGGACCAGGCCTGGGCCCAGATCACCTCGCCGCTCGCCATCGGCGGCAGGATCCGGGCCAGTTGCTCGGCCGTGCCGTGCTCCAAGAGGGTGGGGGCGAGGAGATTGATGCCGTTCTGGCTGACCCGGCCGGGTGCGCCGGCGGCGAAGTACTCCTCCTCGAAGATCAGCCACTCGAGGATCGAGGCGCCCCGGCCGCCGTACTTCTCGGGCCAGGAGACCACCGACCAGCGGTCCGCGGACAGGGTGCGCTCCCACTCTCGGTGGGCTGCGAAACCCTCGGCGGTCTCCAGGGAGGGCAGGGGTGCGGCCGGGACACGGGTGGCGAGCCAGGCGCGGGCCTCGGCCCGGAACGCCTCCTCCTCGGCGGTGAAGTCGAGGTCCATCAGGCGGAGGCCTCCTTCATCGCGCGGACGTCCATCCCGCCGAGCGAGTCCTTCGCGGTCTCGGCGTTGTGCGCGTGCGCCAGGTGGTGCAGCCCGAAGACCGAGTCCATTCCGGCGTGCATTCCCTGAAGGTCCTCGGCCTGGTTGACGGCCCGCTTGGTCAGCGCCAGCCCCAGGCGCGGCATTTCGGCGATACGGATCGCCAACTCCATGGTGTGCTCTGCCAGTTCGGCACGGGGCACGACCCGGTTGATCATCCCGACCTCGTACGCGCGCTGCGCGCTCATCCGGTCGCCGGTGTAGAGGAACTCCTTGGCGATGCGCGGCGGCATCATCCAGGGGTGGGCGAAGTACTCAACGCCCGGGATGCCCATGCGCACCACCGGGTCGGCGAAGAACGCGTCCTCGGAGGCGACGATCAGGTCGCAGACCCAGGCCAGCATCAGGCCGCCCGCGACGCACGCGCCCTGCACGGAGGCGATCAGCGGCTTGGGCAGTTCGCGCCAGCGCCGGCACATGCCCAGGTAGACCTCGGACTCGCGGGCGTAGCGGCTCTCCGCTCCCTGTTTGTCCGAGTGGTCCCACCACAGGCCCGCCTTGCGGTCGAACGGCAGATGCGCGTCCCGCTCCGGGGTTCCGATGTCGTGGCCGGCCGAGAAGTGCTTCCCCGCTCCGGCGAGGATCACGACCTTCACCTCGTTGTCGTCGGCCGCGCGGTAGAGGGCGCGGTCCAGGGCGTAGGTCATCGCGGAGTTCTGGGCGTTCCGGTAGTCGGGCCGATCCATGGTGACCACGGCGACGGCGCCGTGGCGCTCGTATCGGACGGGCTCAGGGGGTGCGGTGTGGGCAGCGGACATCTGGCTCCTTCCCTAACAAGTGTTTGGTAGGTTAACGTACGGGCCCTCGGCCGTCGAGAAGTCGAGTCGCCCATTCGTCGAGAGTCGTCCGGAGCCGCCCATGAGCAGCGTCGAGGAGTTCCGCACCGAGGTCCGCGGCTGGCTGCGAGCCAATCTCACGGGGGAGTTCGCGAGCCTGCGCGGGCGCGGCGGACCCGGCCGAGAGCACGAGGCCTTCGCCGAACGCCTCGCCTGGGAGCGGCACATGGCCGCCGAGGGGTGGACCTGCGTCGGGTGGCCGAAGGAGTACGGCGGCCGCGGCGCCACGCTCGAGCAGCAGGTCGCCTTCCACGAGGAGTACGCCCTCGCGGACGCCCCCGCCCGCGTCAATCACATCGGGGAGCAGTTGCTCGGTCCCACGCTGATCGCCTTCGGTACGTCCGAGCAGTGCGAGCGCTTCCTCCCCCGGATCGTCGCGGTCGAGGAGCTGTGGTGCCAGGGGTACAGCGAGCCGGACGCCGGATCGGACCTGGCGAACGTACGGACGCGTGCCGAACTCGACGGCGAGGAGTGGGCGGTCACCGGCCAGAAGATCTGGACGTCACTCGCGCACGAGTCCGACTGGTGCTTCGTCGTCGCCCGCACCGAGTCAGGTTCCAGCCGACACCAGGGCCTGTCCTACCTGCTGGTGCCGCTGGACCAGCCCGGTGTGGAGGTGCGGCCGATCACGCAGCTGACGGGCACCTGCGAGTTCAACGAGGTGTTCTTCGACGGTGCCCGCACGCCGGCGTCGCACATCGTCGGAGCGCCGGGCGAGGGCTGGAAGGTCGCCATGGCCACGCTCGGCTTCGAGCGCGGTGTGTCCACCCTCGGCCAGCAGGTCGGCTTCCGCCGCGAGTTGGAGGCCGTCATCGAGCTGGCCAAGCGCAACGGCGCGGCCGAGGACCCGCTGATCCGCGACCGGATCGCCCAGGCCTGGATCGGGCTGGAGATCATCCGGGCCAATGCGCTGCGAATGCTCGACGGCGTCGCGGCCGGCGCACCGGGCCCCGAGGCGTCCATCGGCAAGATCTTCTGGGCGACCTGGCACCGGGAGCTGGGCGAGCTCGCCATGGACGTCTGCGGCGCCGACGGAATGCTGGCGTCCGGCGAACCCTACGACCTCGACGACTTCCAGCGGCTGTTCCTCTTCTCCCGCTCCGACACCATCTACGCCGGATCGAACGAGATCCAGCGCAACATCATCGCCGAGCGCGTGCTCGGCCTGCCCAAGGAGGTTCGCCCATGACCTCGGCCCCGCCGCCATATGTTCCGGGCCACCGCCTGCTCGCCGGCCGTACCGCCGTCGTCACCGCCGCGGCGGGCGCCGGGATCGGCGGCGCGACCGCCAAGCGGCTGCTGGAGGAGGGGGCGAGCGTCGTCGTCTCCGACGCGCACGCCCGCAGGCTGAAGGAGTCCGAGGCGGAGCTGGCCGCCGAGTTCGGTGCGGACCGCGTGACGTCGCTGCCCTGCGACGTGACCGACGAGGCCCAGGTCACGGCACTCTTCGACCATGCCGAGGAGCGGCACGGACGCCTCGACATCGTGGTCAACAACGCCGGGCTCGGTGGCACGGCCGATCTCGTCGACATGCCCGACGAGCAGTGGGACAAGGTCCTCGACGTCACCTTGAACGGCACCTTCCGCTGCACCCGCGCCGCTCTGCGCCGCATGAAGGCCGCGGGCGGCGGAGGCGTCGTCGTCAACAACGCCTCGGTGATCGGCTGGCGGGCGCAGAAGGGCCAGTCGCACTACGCCGCCGCCAAGGCCGGGGTCATGGCGCTCACCCGGTGTGCCGCGCTGGAGGCCGCCGAGTACGGCGTACGCGTCAACGCCGTCTCGCCCAGCCTGGCCATGCATCCCCACCTGGTGAAGGTCACCACCCCCGAACTGCTGGAGGAACTGACCGCCCGCGAGGCGTTCGGCCGCTACGCCGAGCCGTGGGAAGTGGCCAACGTCATCGTGTTCCTGGCCAGTGGCTACTCGTCGTACATGACCGGAGAGATCCTGTCCGTCAGCAGCCAGCACGCGTGAGGTGAGAATGGCCGCGTGCCGAAAAGCAGCAGCAGGAAGACCACGATGAGCCCGTCGCCCGAGCGGCGCGAGGAACTCCTCGCCACCGCGGCCGAGGTGTTCGCCGCACAGGGATACAACGCCACCACCGTCCGCAGGATCGCGGATGCGGCCGGGATGCTCGCGGGCAGCCTCTACTACCACTTCGACTCCAAGGAGTCGATGCTCGACGAGATCCTCTCCACCTTCCTGGACGACCTGTGGGCCCGGTACGACGCCGTGCTCGCCGCCGGACTCGGACCCAGGGAGACGATCGAGGCCCTCGTCACCGAGTCCTTCCGGGAGATCGACCGGCACCGCGCCGCGGTCGCCATCTACCAGAAGGAGTCCAAGCACCTCGGGACCCAGCCGCGCTTCGGCTATCTCGCCGGCTCACAGCAGAAGTTCGAGAAGGCGTGGCTCGGGACCCTCGAGCGCGGAGTGGCCGCCAAGGTCTTCCGCGCCGACCTCGACGTCCGGCTCACCTACCGCTTCGTGCGCGACACCGTATGGGTCGCCGCGTCCTGGTACCGGCCGGAGGGACAGCACAGCCCGGAGGAGATCGCCCGCCAGTACCTGTCGATGGTGCTGGAGGGGATCGGCCTCCGCGCATGACACTGCAGACATCGGAAAAGGAGTGGTCATGGCCGAGGCATACATCGTCGAAGCGGTCCGTACCCCCGTCGGGAAGCGGAACGGCGGGCTGTCCGCCGTCCACCCGGCCGACCTCGGCGCACATGTGCTCAAGGCGCTGATGGCACGCTCGGGCGCCGACCCGGCAGCCGTCGAGGACGTCGTCTTCGGCTGCCTGGACACCGTCGGTCCCCAGGCCGGCGACATAGCCCGCACCTGCTGGCTGGCCGCGGGACTGCCGGAGGAGGTGCCCGGTGTGACCGTGGACCGCCAGTGCGGCTCCTCCCAGCAAGCGGTGCACTTCGCGGCGCAGGCGGTGCTGTCCGGCACCAGCGACCTGGTGGTCGCGGGCGGCACGCAGAACATGTCGCAGGTGCCGATCGCCTTCGCGAGCCGCCAGGCCGCCGAGCCCCTCGGACTGACAGAGGGCCCGTACGCCGGCTCCGAGGGCTGGCGGGCCCGCTACGGCGACCGGCCGGTCAACCAGTTCCACGGCGCGGAGCTGATCGCGCAGAAGTGGGACATCTCCCGCCGGGAGATGGAGGAGTTCGCGCTGCGCTCGCACCAGCGGGCGATCCGCGCCATCGACGAGGGCCGCTTCGCCCGCGAGCTCGTCCCCTACGGCGATGTCAGCACCGACGAGGGCCCGAGGCGCGACACCACCCTGGAGAAGATGGCGGGCCTCAAACCGCTGGTCGAGGACGGGCGGCTGACCGCCGCGGTCTCCTCGCAGGTGTCCGACGGCGCCTCCGCGATGCTGCTCGCGAGCGAGCGGGCCGTACGGGAGCACGGGCTGACCCCGCGCGCCCGCATCCACCACCTCTCGGTGCGCGGCGAGGACCCGATCCGCATGCTGTCCGCGCCGATCCCGGCCACGGCGTACGCACTGAAGAAGGCCGGGATGACGCTCGACGACATCGACCTGGTCGAGATCAACGAGGCGTTCGCGTCCGTGGTGCTGGCGTGGCTGAAGGAGACCGGGGCCGACCCGGAGAAGGTCAACGTCAACGGCGGCGCCATCGCCCTGGGCCACCCGCTCGGTGCCACCGGCACCAAGCTGATGACCACCCTGCTGAACGAACTGGAGCGCACGGGCGGCCGTTACGGCCTCCAGACGATGTGCGAGGGCGGCGGGCAGGCGAACGTGACGATCATCGAGCGGCTGTAGCCGACGGACACCACCCACCCGGCGGCCGGAGGCCGGCGCAGGCTCCCGAAGCCCGGGAGGCCCCAAGAGCCGAGCGGTGCGAGGGGGCCGTCGGGGGTGGGGACGATGTGCGAGGGCGGCGGGCAGGCGAACGTGACGATCATCGAGCGGCTGTAGCCGACGGACACCCTCATCGC
>NZ_JBHVEE010000135.1:0-14820 GCF_042802415.1 Streptomyces sp. NPDC057486
GGCCGAAGCCTGTTCATCCGTCGATTACCGACCCTTGGAGAGTCGTCTGACCACTCAGCGCCGGTGTCCCGCCTTTCCAGACACTCACTGAGCGATCTCAAGTCCAGCCTCACCGGAACCCGGTGACGCGTGGTCCGCGCAGCTCACATGACGCGCGCGCCTCCTGCTGGCGAGAACCAGCGAGATCTTTCACGGAATGTGTGCCAGAACCGGTTCTCGTGAACAGAGCCATCAAACGCTCCGACCTGGCAGGCTGGGCCGAATACGGCCTCGCCGCGTGCCTCGTGCTTGCTCACACCCGCCTGAACCTCAACCGGATGGCGCGCAAGCAGCTCGGTGCGCGCAAGGCGTCCTTCGCGTCGGCTGGGCTCGCCGCCTGTCCTCTGAGCGTGCAGCGGATACGCCGGCCCCCGAGCCTGTGGTCACCGTGGTCACGCCGGTGAGGGTGCGCGGCTCAGGGGATGGGGAGTGGCGATGGCGGTTTGGTGACGGCGAAGGCGAATGTCGTCTTGATCGAGGACAGTGACGGGAGGGTCCGCAGCTCTCGCCGTACGAGGTCTTCGTACGCGGTGAACGAGTCGATGACGATCTTGACAAGGTAGTCGTCATCGCCGGCAAGCAGGTACGCCTCGACCACCTCGGGAATCGAGCGGAGCTTCTCTTCGACGGCGTCGACGACCTGCGAGGTGTGTGCGAGGAGCGTCATCCGCACGAAGGCGGTGATCGACAGCCCAAGCGCGTCCTGGGAGAGCATCGCCGCATAGCCACTGATAACGCCGCTCTCCTGCAAGAGCCGCACACGCCGCAGGCACGGTGACGGCGAGAGGCCCACGCGATCCGCCAGTTCCTGATTGGTGAGTCTGCCGTCTCGCTGGAGTTCGAGGAGGATGTGCCGGTCGATGTCATCAAAGGTCACCACGTAGCAGATTCTGCCACAGAAGACCGATTGAGCGGCATGATTCGCAATCGTCTGCTACAGCCATCTTCCTAACATTGCTCGCTGTAGAGCAGGGATGAAAGGAGTTGGCTATGGCCAATCAGATGCGTGCAAGGCTGATGGGAGTGGCCGCTCTCGTGGCCGCGGTTGTTCTGTGGTCCTCGTTCGCCCTGACGGTCAGGGGGATCGGCTCGTCCAGCCTCACCTCGATCGATGTGGCATTTCTCCGCTTCGCGACACCCGTCGTCATCCTTGCGCCGTGGCTGCCGCGTACCGTCCGCGCGCTGCGTGGCGAACGGATCGGTGTCCTGCTCATGCTCGGCATCGGTGGACTGCCGCACTTTCTCCTCTCCGCACTCGGCGGAAGCCTGGCCTCCGCCGCGCTCATCGGTCTCCTCATCCCCGGCACGGTCCCGCTGTTCGTCACGGTGATCCTGTATCTCCGGTGGCGGGAACGGATCTCCCCCCGGCGTCTGATCGCCCTGGCCGCGATCACCGCGGGTATCGCAGCGACTGCGATGCAGACGACGTCCACCGCGACGACCGCGGGCATCGGCGTTCTCCTCACCGCCGGATGCGCCTGGGCCGTCTACACGATCGGCCTGCGCCAGACGGGGCTCGGTCTTACCGGCGTCGTGCTCGCCGTGTGCACACCCGCCGCGATCGCAGCTGCCCTGCTTGCCGCCTCCGCCGCTATGCCCTCACATCTGATGACTGGCACCGCTGGCATCTCCGACGTTCTGCTCTTCACCGGCCTTCAGGGCATCGGGACGGGACTGCTCTCGACCCTGTGCTACGCCTACGCGGTGCGGGCCCTCGGCAGCACCCTCGCTGCAACAGCCGGCGCGATCAGCCCCGTTCTGACAGCTCTCCTCGCCATCCCCCTCTTCGACGAGCCCATCACCTCAGGCGTGAGCGCCGCCCTCGCGCTCATCGTCACTGGCGTGACGGTGTTCAACATCGCGCCGCGCCGTCGTGAAAACGGACCGAAGCGTCCACTGCCCGGGGGCAGGGCACTTGACCGAACCCGCAGCATGACCAATGGGATGCCGCCGACCAGCGCGGCATCAACGAGCGAAGTGGCCTGACAGCTGGGGACATTGTCGAGATCCATCGATGTGGGCCGTCTGGTGGCAGAGCTGGGGTTGTCTCTGCGTTTCCTTGAGCAGTTACGTGTGGCTATGCACCTTGCGCCGCTCCACTGTCCAACGGCTCACTGAACGATTCAAATGGCCTCTCGGCTTTCTCGTCATGTGGGCTTTGTTGCGTCCACCACAACGTGGTCCCCACTGATAGGTGAAGCGCCACGTCCTCTCGGATGTGCGCCGCGCCCCACTGGGCGAGGAGCAGCGGGCGACAGCGTGACGTGCAATCGGCGTCCTGAGTAGTACCTACCGGGCCCGGCTGTACAGCAGCGAAGTACAGCAACTACGGCAACCGATCCCGTCCGGTAGCGTCCCCCTGGGGCCGTAGTGCGGCCGGTACCACCGTTCGCGACCGATCCACATATAGCTACGGATCAGAAGGCCGACGCACCGGTCCGTCCTGAAGCGTGACGGGGGCTAGGATCGCAGCGGCCGAAGCCGTAGCGCAGGGGTGGTCGCGCGCGGTCTCCAAAATCGCGAGGACGCCGGTTCGAATCCGGTCGGCTTACTGATCGTTTCAAAATGACTTGATCTACAGTCTTGCGCTCAACGATCTTGGTCGGCAGGGTGTCCGGGGTGCGTGCTGATCTTGTTCCAGATGACCTGTGGGAGCGGGTCGCTCCGCTGCTGCCGCCCACTCCCGAACGCCGCCACCACCACCCGGGTCGACTGCGTGTTCCGGACCGTGCGGCCCTCGCGGGCGTCATGTACGTGCTGCGGACCGGTGTCGCCTGGCGCGATGTTCCGGCCGAGACCGTGGGCTGCTCCGGGGTGACGGCCTGGCGCCGACTGCGGGACTGGACCGAGGCTGGCGTCTGGCCGCGTCTGCATGCCGCCCTGCTGACCGAACTGCGCCGCGCTGACCTTCTGGGCCTGGACGACTGCGCCGTGGACGGGTCGCATGTCCGGGCCCTGAAAGGGGGGATCACGTCGGCCCCTCGCCCGTCGACCGTGCCCGTCCCGGCTCCAAACACCATCTGATCGTCGACCGCCACGGCACACCGCTCGCTGTCACGCTCACCGGTGGGAACCGACATGACGTCACCCCGTTGCTGCCCCTGCTGGACGCCGTCCCAGCGATTCGGGGCCTGCAAGGACGCCCCCGCCGCAAGCCCCGGCGCCTGTATGCCGACCGGGGCTACGACTTCGACAAGTACCGCCGCCTGCTGTGGAAGCGCGGCATCAAACCGATGATCGCCCGACGTGGCGTCGCACACGGCTCCGGGCTGGGCAAGGTCCGCTGGGTCGTCGAGCGCGCCTTCGCCTGGCTCCACCAGTTCAAGCGGCTCCGCATCCGCTACGAACGACGCGCCGATCTACACCAAGGCCTGCTTGAACTGGCCTGCAGCCTCATATGCCTTCGCCGCCTCCGAAGTTCATTCTGAAAGATCAGTATGGGGCGACAGCCGAAGTCGGTCGCAGGGCAGCGAAGTCGGGTTCCTGCCCTTGGCGGCTGAACTCAGGTGAGGTCGAAGGTGACGCTCACGGAGCCGTTCCAGTCCGATGCCTCCATGAGCGTGAGGGCTCCATCCTTTGCCTCGACGACTCGCACCGTGATCCTGCCGCGATCCTCACCGGGAAACGCAACGGAGAAGTGGGGATCCATCTCCATGAGGAAGTCCCAGCCCTCGCGCTGGGTCGTGTCGAGTGCATTGGCATGCCGACCGGTTGCCTGCCACTTGCCGGCCGCGTCGACAGTGACGGTGACGTTGATGTCGTACATCTCAAGGCACGTCGAGCGATTAGCCCACCATTCGAGGCGGGCTCGACCCACGAATCGATTCATGAGGACACTATGCACGGCGCATAGGCCAGACGGGCTAGTCTGTGCGACTGCCGGTCGTCGTGGGTCAGGCCGTCGAGACTGAGCTGCATGGGACAGATTGGACGGGTCCTCGCCTCAACCAGCTTCGCCTCATAAGCCTTCGCCACCTCCGGACCTCATTCTGAAACCATCAGTTAGAGGTCGTTTTCATCTGTATTATGCATGTTTGGGGTGATTTTCAAGTCGTGTGATCGTGGTGCGGTAGTGGCCATGAGTGCAGTTGATGCCTCTGGGGCGGGTGGGGTGGCGGGTGGGGCGGGTTGGGTCTTGTTCCTGTCTCATCCCGGAACGTCCGGACTTCGTGGCCTGCGTGGCCTGCATGCTTCCGGTGTCGCGGCTGTGCGCCTGGGCGCACTCGGTCTGCGGCGGTACGTCGGAAGCATGACCAAGCGACGCCCGTATCCGGGTGATCTGTCCGATGCCCGCTGGGAGTTGATCGAGCCGGTGCTGGCGGCCTGGCGTTTCGAGCGCCGTGGCAGGGCCCTGAGCATCGGCCGCCCGCCCGAGCACGACCTGTGCGACATCATGGACGCGATCCTGTATGTGGACCGGACCGGGGTCCAGTGGCGCTACCTCCCACACGACTTCCCGCACTGGAACACGGTCTACGGCTACTTCGCCAAATGGGCCGACGAAGGCGTGTTCGCCCAGCTCAACGGTCTACTCCGGCAACTTCTACGGGAGAAGGAAGGGCGGGACGCGGAGCCCTCGGCGTGTGTGATCGACGCGCAGAGCGTCAAGACCTCCACCAGCGTTCCCGCCTCCAGCCAGGGCATCGACGCAGGCAAGAAGATCGCGGGCCGCAAACGGAGCATCGTCACCGACACGCTCGGCCTTCTGCCGGCCGTGCTGGTCACCGCGGCCAGCATGCAGGACTCCGTCGCCGGCACCCGGCTCATCGACCAGGTCGCCGCTGACCACCCCGGCATCCGCAAGGTCTGGGTGGACGGCGGCTACCGCCAGCACCTCGTCGAGCACGCCGCCGCCCTCGGCATAGACATGGAAATCACCACTCGCAAGCCCGGGACCAGGGGCTTCACCCCCATACCGAAGCGGTGGGCGGTCGAGCGGACCTACGGCTGGCTGATGCTCCACCGCCGGCTCGCCCGCGACTACGAAACCCTGCCCACCCGCTCCGAAGCCGTGATCCACCTCGCCATGACCGACCTCATGGCCCGCCGCCTCACCGGCGAGAACACCGTCTCCTGACGCGACCCGACACCACAGACCAAACAACCGATCCCGGGATAAAACAGCGGGACAAAACGACCTCTTAGCAGGTGTTCGTTCCGTGTGTTGGAGGGGGTGAGTTGTCTGTTGGTTGTGTGCTGGTTTGTGTGTGGGTGGTGGCGTGTGGCGTGTGGCGTGTGGCGTGTGGCGTGTGGCGTGTGGCGTGTGTTGGGGGTTGGGGGTTGGGGGTTGTGTGGTGGTGTGTGTGGGGTGGGTGGTGGGGTTTTGTTGGGTTATTGGAGCCAGCCGAGTTGTGTGGCTTTTACTCCGGCTTCGAAGCGGCTTCGGGCGTTGAGGCGTTCCATGAGGGTGGTGGCGGTGCGGCGGGCGGTGCGGTGTGAGACGCCGAGGCGTTTGGCGATGGTTTCGTCGGTGTGTCCTTGGGCGAGGAGTTTGAGTGTGGTGGATTCGGTGTCGGTGAGGTTGTGTTTGTTGCGGGGTGTGTTTGTTCCTAGTGGGGTTGCGTTTGTCCATGTGCTTTCGAAGAGGGCGCAGAGTGCGGTGAGGGTTCCGTGGCCGCTGAGTACGACGGCGGCTGCTGCGGTGTCGTCTGCGTTGACCGGGATGACGGCGGAGGTCCGGTCCATGATGATCATTCGGGTGGGGAGGGTGGCGGCGGTTCGTGCTTGGCGGCCCAGTGAGGTGAGCCATTGGGCGTATTCGACGATGGGTGGGCAGTTGCGGATGCTGTCGAGGTAGATGGTCCGCATTTTTATGCCTCGTCGGAGCAGTGCTTCGTCGCGTGGTCGGGCCTGTTCGAGTCCTGCGACGATGTGTTCGTTCTGGGGCGAGAAGATCATTACTTCCTGGCGTACGTCGCGTTCGAGCTGGTTCAGCCGGTCGCGGATGTGGTCGAGGCCGACCAGGTGTTCGACGCCTGGATGTGTTGTGGTCGGTCTGAGGTCCGCGCACTCTGCGATGAGGCGGGCTGCGGCTGCCCGGGAGGCTTCGATGCGTTGTTGCTGTGTGGCCAGTTCGGCCTGTTGGCGGGCGAGGAGCATTTCCATGCCGATTTCGGGGCTGACTGCTCTGATCTGTCCGGGTTCTTCCTGGGAGGGCCTGACCAGGGCCAGTTCGCTGAGGCGGTCGAGGCCGCGGCGGACTGATTGTTCGGGCATGCCGAGTCGTTCGCACAGTGCGGCGACGCCCTCGGCCGGATGTGTGAGCATCGCCCGATACAGGGTTTCTGTCTCCTGGTCGAGTCCAAGCGTGGTCAGCAAGAGGCCCCCCTCAAGGTGTGGACAGTGATGATTCCATGGATCTTGTAAATGCCAAGAGGCTGAGTCGCAAAGGTGGCCGCTTCAGTCCAAGGCCCCAATCGTCCAGCTTGATCAACTGGTAAGTAGTTCGCCCCGGTTGGAATCCTGGGGGCATGTATCTCATTCATGCCCGTCTCAGGGGCCCTGCGGGAGCTGTGCTCCCCGTCCGGGCGGCGGAGCTCGTCCAGGCCTGGGCACTGAGTCAGGAACAGGTCGAGCACGTCACCGTCCATCTCGGTGCCGCCCTCCATCCCGTCGTCGGTTTCTATGTACTGGCCGACTCGTTGCAGCAGGCGGAAGAGTGTGTGGCGGCAGTCTGTCACCGTGTGCTGCGGCAGGAGCCGTCGTTGTCCGGGTGGACGCTCGTGCGGGCCGAAGCGCCGTTGCTGGCCCCATTGGTCCATGGCCCGTTGGGTCCACCGGAGAGCCCTTCCATGGGGTCCGGCCCACGAGGAGAGTAGTTGTTGCCGGCCAGGCGGCAAGCTCGGTCGGCGTCACCGGAGATCAGGTCACCGCGGGACCTGGGGCCGGTGAACTCCCTCTTGCTGCTCATGGCCCAGAAAGGTCACTCACCATGTATGCCATCCGTTTCGCCAGGGCCGCCGCGGTCGCCGCATCCGTTGTCGGGGTCCTCTTCATCGGCGCCATTGCCACCACGGCGCAGACCGCTGCGCCCTTGCCGGCCGCCGCTGCGGGTGTGGGGGCCGGCGACGAAAAGCCGGGACAGTCCAACGATTTCGATTGGGGATGACCCTGGCTGCCCGGGCGGGCATCAGCCGCCGGGATCCCGTCCGGTGCTCGTGGCCAGGGGCCATCCCGTAATCCCTGGCGGGCGCACGACGACGGCTCCGGCGGGTGCCTTGGCTTGCGGTGCCGGAACGCCCGGGTGCGCCCCGTACGGGGGCGCCTTTGCCTGAGGGCTGTCCCGTAATCCCTGGCGGGCGCACGACGACGGCTCCGGCAGGTGCCTTGGCTTGCGGTGCCGGAACGCCCGAATACGCCCAGTATGAGGACGCTCCTCCGCCTTGCGATGCACCGCATCCGACGCCGCGCGCTGATTTACCGGGGATTACGGGACAGCTCTTTGCTGTGCGCCGCATCGGACGCCGCGCGCTGTTGTGTCAGGGATTGCGGGATGCCCCTTGGCTTTGCGGAACGTCTGTCGATCTCGGCCCTTTTTGAGCCGTCGCCCCGCCGCTGCCTGATCGGCAGGCGGCTGCGCAGATGACCGGCTGACTCGTGCCCCACGCGCGCCGGGCAGCCCGGCACCGGCACCGGCACCGGCACGGGCGGCGGCACCGGAACCGGCACGGGCGGCGGCATCAAAGGGATGCGATCCGCAGGAGAGCCCGGACGTGTCTTCCTCCGTCCGCAGAGCAATGACCCGCTCCGGTGTGCAAGCCAGTTACCGATCCGCGTCGACCGATTGCGAATTGCCATGTATGGAGATGTCAGTTATGTGCAGGCAGGCCCGATGCAGGGCTTTCCTGACCTGAGGCCGGCTGTCCGCCGGATCTCCCAGTTGTCGGAGCGTGAACACCAAGTTCTCCTTCTGCTCGCGACAGGCGGAACGAATCACGCGATCTCTCGGCGTCTGGGTGTTGCCGAGGGAACCATTAAGGCTCATGTCGGGCGCATTCTCCTGAAGCTGGGACTGGAAAGCCGAACGGCCGCTGCCGTCACCGCTGTTTCCTATCTGAATCCGTGTCCGTGCGCTGTCGCGTCCACGGAAGTGGGCGAGTCCGGCCGTCTTGGCTCCTGCGTCACCGCCGATCCGGTTATGCCGAAAGTCTAATTGCCGGACGGGTGGCCCTGGCGGAATGCTTGGGGCAGCAAGAAGGAACAGGGAAGAAATCGCAAGGGTTTCTGATCGAGTTCTCAGGGATCCAGGTTTCTGCAGCAGGGCTGAATGATGCCCGGATGCACCTTGGATGCAGGCGCTGAGGATTCCGTCAGGAACCCTGGCCGCTGAATCTCTGCACGAATTAATTGCGTCACTGATAAGTGTCGTTCATTTCAATCAGGAGGAGTTCCCGATGCTTGGTCTGAAGATCTCTGGCCGGAAGTCCGCGCGGGCCGGTATCACTGGTGTGGTTGCCGCCACGGTGGCCGGTCTCGTGCTGGTGGCCCTGCCGGGCCAGGCCTCTGCCGCTGGGGGTGTGGAGCCTCCGGGGCCCACCACCACTGCCGAGAACTACATCGCCTACTTGGAGGGCAGGGCGCTTGCGGGTGACGCCGAGGCTGCGGACATCGCCACGCAGTTCAAGGCGCTCAATTTCATGGATCAGTTCAGATTCCTCACGCTGATCAGTGACTCGAATACGACGCAGGCGTACACCCAGGCGGTGAGCGAGCTGGGCGACGAGGCGGCCGACGTGCCACCCACGGAGGGATCGTCGACGAAGGTGCTCGGCGCGGGGCACGCGGTCGAGACCGTGACCGAGACCGGAGAGGCCGCACCGCTGGCACCGCAGGCCCAGAAGAGCAACGTCATGGCGGCCGCGGCCTCCTACAGGGACATGTGGGCCTCGTACACGGTCTACGACACGGTTTTCGGTATTCGTGTCACCAAGGTCAGCGTCCGCACCAACTACCAGGTCAACGGCACGGACACGACCAAGGTCTATCCGGGGAGTGCCACTCACTACAACTACGTCCCGGCTGCTTCGTTCTCCAACAGCCCGGTGAAGGAGTGGATCTCGTCCCCGCCGGCCGACAACGCCCAGTCGGAGACCGTGTGGACGGCCACCTGGAAGGGCGGTCTTGGCTCCTGGTCTGCGCGCGAGCGGGTGTGGGGCGACTACCGCGGCTTCGTCGGCGGCTACCTGAAGTAGCAGTCCGTACCGCGTCCTTGGGCCGGGGGCGGTGCAGACGGCACGCACCGTCTGCACCACCCCCACCCGTGTTGATCCGGGGGTTCCCTCGCCACCCCCGGGCCGTGTTGATCCGGGGGTTCCCTCACCATCCCCGGCCATGTATCGTTTTTCGATAATAATGTTAATCGATAAGCAGGGGGGGTTGTGATGCAGGACCGGAAGCTGCTCGAACCTGTCATCACCGTGGCCTCGGTGGCTCTGCGGCTGCTGATGGCTCTGATGGTCGCGGCATTCATCCTCTCCACGGTCCACGGCTGGGGTGGCGGCAGTGTCTGCAGCACGGACTGGACCTCCAACAGCTCGTACGCGGCGCGTGACTTCATCCCCGAACCGGGCGCCAGTGCCGGCTCCGTTCCGCGCTACTGCGCGCAGAGCGCAACAACCGCGCAGAACATCCTGGCCGGCCTCGGACCACTGGCGTCGCTCGCCCTGAGCGTCGGGGGCCTCTTCCTCCTCAGCCTGCTGCTCCGCGGCGCCTCGCGCGACGGAGTGCACACACTGCGGACCGCCACCCGGCTGCGGCTGCTGGGGTGGTGGCTCCTCGTGGGCAGCGTGGCTGCTGCGGCCGTCGCTGCTGTTTCGCGGACGGCCCTTCTGGCGTCGCTTGCCCGCGAAGTGGATCTCACGGCCGTCTCCTGGCTCCAGGCCTGGAACGCGCCCTGTCTGGCCATATTTACTGGTCTTGGTCTGCTCACTTTCGCCCGGATCACTCGTGCCGGCTCCAGGATGCGAGAAGACCTCGAAGGGCTTGTCTGATGGCCCCCGAGGAGGGCGACGGCCATGCTGTCGTCGTTCATCTCGACAGGCTTCTTCGGTGTCGCGGTATGACGTTGGCCGAACTCGCCGCTCGGGTGGGCGTGACCAACGTCAACCTGTCCGTACTCAAGAACGGTCGGGCAAGAGCGATCCGCTTCAGCACGCTCACGCGCATCTGTGAGGTATTGGAGTGCCGGCCCGGCGACATCCTCACCATTCGGACAGGTGATGGTGAAAGTGCAGAAAACTGACCACCGGGCCTCGATGGTCAGCCGTTCAATGTGATCAGGGAGAGCATGCATGTACGGAACGATGGACACCGGGGCAAAGGTTGCGATCGGTTTGGTCGTGGCCCTGATCGCCGTAGGAATCTTCGCTGGGGTGAGGTGGTTCAGGAAGTCTGCATCCACACACGCGACGGGCGACGAGTAGGTGCACCAAGGGGGCTGTCCCGTAATCCCCGGCGGGCGCACGACGCCGGCTACGGCACCTCGCTGCGTTGCCGGAACACCCGAGTACACCCGGTACGGGGATGCTCCTTCGCCTTGCGATGCACCGCATCCGACGCCGCGCGCTGATCCACCGGGGATTGCGGGACAGCTTTTACTGAGCCTTTCGACCTGGCGGCAGCGGCAGGGTGTTGAGGGCAGGAGCTGCACCGAATGGCGAAGCTCCTGGGGGAGGGGTTCTCGGCCGGGATCGTCCGTGTCCGCCGGGAGGGCCTCGTTCAGCCTGGGTCACGCGCCGGCCTCGGTCCATTCGGCCAGGCGGCGCCGGCAGGTCATGGCCGAGCCGAAGCCGAGCTCCTGCGGCAGGTGTTCCCGGGCGACCGGGGTGTGCTGGGCGAACAGGGTGCCCTGGAACACCGGCCGGTCCGGATGCCGCCTGCGCCGGGGATGCCGGGTCCGGTGCTCGACCTTGGGCAGCAGCGGCTCGATGACCGCCCACAACTCGTCGTCGGCTTCCCGCGGTTTCGGCCGCGCCCACCCGCACCCCCGGATCTTCAGTCCCAGCGGGATCCGGCCACCCCGCAGAGCACTTTCGTCAGGAGTTCCTCAGGAGTTCCTTCAGGGCCACGACGGTGTGTCGGGGGACCTCACTGCGAACGGCCCTCCGTCTCGGTGGATCTTCATCCGGGCTGGTGGCAGACCTTCACCATTGCCGCCCGGTCGGGCATGACCGCGATCGGGTACGGGCGTATCAGGCGCCGGGAAGCTGACGTCATGCTGTTTCCTCAAGCTCGGCGGAGACGGTGGGTTCTCGGGCGGCTTCAACGGGTGCGCCGAGAAGTTGGCGCCCCATCAAAGACGGGCAGCTCGGCATCGGGCCGAGCCCGCGGCGGCACCATCTGGGCCTGTACCTCCTGCCCGGTGCCGCACGGTCCGGCCGGCGCCTTTCGCCCGGCCGTGTTCAGCAGGGTGTCGGCACCGGCCCGTACGCCCCCTGCCCCGTGGCGGGGCCGGCGGTTGTGTCATGTCCGGCAGGAGCGCGGCGCCTTGGCTTGTGGCCCGTAGTGCGCTCGATACGGCGGATCAGGGGCGTCGTTGTCTCCCCGGGGAAGGGAGCGATGCGGAAAACCCCGGCGCGGTACGGAGCGCCATCGGTTGCGGGAACGTCGATCACTTCGGCCTCGGCCTTCTCGTGACGATGCGTCCTGCATGACAGCGGCGTCACACACCGCCGTGGAACTCACACCGGGTGAGGGGCGTCGTGGTTCCTGCGCTGTTGGGGCGTCATCTGTGTTCACCGCTGCGGGGCGGGTTGTGCGGGGCAGTTGGTGTTTGTGGTGTCGTCGGGTCGTGAACGGTGCCGTCGTCTCCCGGGTGTGACGGACGGCGCTTGTACAGGAAGGAGCCGGTGGATTCTGGGGCCGGGGGAGTGGGGGTCTCGCCACGTTCGGTGTATGCCGTCGTTTGCGGGTGACCCGCGCCAGGAGCGTCTCGTCGCTGTCCTTGTGCCGTTGCTGCGCCGGTCGTGTCCTCCTGGTGGGGGTGGGTTCGGCGGGGTGTACGAGTGGCGGCGGGCTGTGGATGAGGCCGAGGAGCCGGGTGGGGCTGTCTGCTCGTTCGGTGCCCGGGCCGGGACAGCGCGTCGAGGGGGCTTGCGGCGTCGCTCACATGGTGGGGTGCCGGTCCTCACCGCGAGAGGTGACCTTGGCGGCGGGGTCCGGGATGCTGTGCCGAGTGAACGCCCACAGCGCGAGTCCGAGGCAGCTGAACGCGGCACCCAGTGCGCATACTGCGCCCCAGCCGGCCAGCGTGTAGAGGGAGGTCGCGGCGATGGCGCCGGTGGCGCTGCCGATCGAGTAGAAGACCATGTATCCGCCGATCAGCCGGCTGCCCGCGTCCGGGTGCAGTGCGTAGATCAGGGTCTGGTTGGTGACATGGACCGCCTGCACGGCGAGGTCGAGAAGGATCACTCCGACCACCAGGGCCCAGAGCGAGCTGCGGGTGAAGGCCAGGGGCAACCACGAGGCGGCGAGCAGTGCCAGGGCGATGCCGGTGGTCCGCCGGGAGAGTCCGCGGTCGTTCAGGCAGCCCGCCACGGTCGCGGCCAGGGCGCCGGCGGCACCGATCAGTCCCAGTGCCCCGATCGCGCTGTGGGGCAGGAAGTACGGGGCCTCGCTGAGCGGCAGCGCGACACTGCTCCACAGGGTGCTGAAGGCGGCGAAGGCCAGCAGAGCGAACAGGGCCCGGATCCGTAGCAGTCGTTCCCGTGCGAACAGGGTGATCGTGGAGCGCAGGAGCTGTCCGTAGCGCAGGGTTGCCGGCGGAGCGTCACTGCGGCGCGGCAGCACTCGGTACAGGACCAGCGCGAGCACAGCGGTGAGCGAGGCCGAGGCGAGGTAGACGGAGCGCCAGCCCGCGAGATCGGCCATGAGACCGGATGCGGTGCGGGCGAGCAGGATTCCGATGACCACGCCGCTGGTGACCAGACCTACGACCCGTCCGCGCCCGGCGGGAGGGGCCAGTGATGCCGCGAAGGCCACCAGCGTCTGCGTGACGACCGCGAGGAGCCCCGTCGCGGCCATGCCCCCGAGCAGGATCGCCGCTGTGCGGGCGGTGGCCACCACTGCCAGCGCCACCACCAGGAGCAGCAACTGGGCCACGATGAGCCGTCTGCGGTCGGCCACGTCGCCCAGCGGCACGAGGAAGAACAGTCCCAGCCCGTATCCGACATGCGTGAGGGTGACCACGCTGCCGACAAGTGCCGGGCTCATGGCGAGGTCGTGGCCCATGGTCACCAGGAGCGGCTGGGAGAAGTAGACGTTGGCCACCGCGGTCCCGCAGGCGACGGCGAACAGCATGACGACGCCACGGGACAGAACGAACGCGGAACCTTCCCCGCTCCGGGCCTCGGTCCACTGTGTGACAGCCTCATCGCCGCCGGGCATCAGCACCCCCACATCTGGTTTCATCTTGCTACCAATGATGACGGTAACTTCCCTGGTAGCATGTTGCAACCATCGTGAAAGTGTCGTGAGAGTGAGGGACACCATGGTGACCAGGACGCGCTTCGACGACAGCGAATGTCCCGTCGCCCGGTCGGTGGACGCGATCGGCGACTGGTGGTCCCTGCTGATCGTGCGGGACGCCTTCGACGGAAGCCGGCGCTTCGGAGAGTTCCAGCGCAGTCTCGGCGTGGCGAAGAACATCCTCACCGTGCGTCTGCGCACCCTGGTCGCCGGCGGTGTCCTCGAATCCGTCCCCGCCTCGGACGGCAGCGCCTACCGCGAGTACGTACTGACTTTGAAGGGCAGGGCGCTCTTCCCCGTCATCGTGGCACTGCGGCAGTGGGGCGAACAGAACTTCTTCGCCCCCGGCGAACCGCACTCACAGCTGGTCGACCGCCGACAGGGACAGCGCCTGCGCGCACTGGAAGTGCTGTCTGCGGACGGGCGCCGGCTGAACCCCGACGACACCACCGTCCACAAGATCTCCACCCGGTGACCGGAGCCGCAGACCCGGCGCCGCCACGCCACTGGAGCGGCAACTCCCGTGTGGCACCCACCCGCTGACCGGCGCGGGCCTGCCCGGGGAATCGAACCGGGCAACTCCGGGGACAATCCGAGCGCCGCGTGGGGGGATTCGGATATTGCCATCAACGCCTGCCCCGGTACTTTTTGCACGGCTGCGCCACCACTGCGTCCTCTCCTCCGGCACGCGGCAACGTTCATCGAGGCGCAGAAGCTCCGGTCCAGGAGGCGTCTTTCCGCGTTCGGCCGGCTCGTGACTTGCCGGCCGAACGCGGACGGGCATGTGCTGCAGGCGGCCCTCGCAACTGAATATGGCCTGCCGGGCGGAGCCGGTGACGACCGCGCCCACGGCTCCGTCTTCGGGACGTCCCCTGCTCGGGGCGGAGGCGACCGGGCAGCCGCCGGCCCCGCCCCCGCCGCATCGTGATCACCTGCCCGGCCGCACCGGGGTGGGCGCGGCCGTGGCACTGGCAGACGCCGGTGCCGATTTCCTCACCGAACTGCAGGACGATCCTGTGCAGGCCGCCAGGCGGGCACAGGAACTGGCGAGCGCGGGCGAGTTCACCGTGGATCAGATCCTTGGACCGGCATGGCCGTCCTGTCCGGACTGCTCTCGCTTCACGCGGCACGGCGCCGGTCCGGCCCGGGCGCAGCGGCGGCAGAATGCCTGACCGCGACCGGGTACTTCGCCCTGGCCGTCTGTGGGGTGTCCGTCGGTGTACCTGTCCGGACTGCTCTCGCTTCACGCGGCACGGCGCCGGTCCGGCCCGGGCGCAGCGGCGGCAGAATGCCTGACCGCGACCGGGTACTTCGCCC
>NZ_JBHVEE010000135.1:14920-26825 GCF_042802415.1 Streptomyces sp. NPDC057486
TGGCCGTCTGTGGGGTGTCCGTCGGTGTACCGGCCGCCGCATCCTGAGTGTCCGTACGCAACCGGGCGCCGACTTCGAAAGGCACTTACTCAGCGGCCCGCTGCCCGTCGGTGCGGTGTTTCGGCCAGGGGCTGATCCTCCTGTGAGCCGCGTGCTGCGAGACCGACGGCAACCGCGGCGGTGGACTGCGTACGGCGGGCGCATCGGCTCCTTCCCCATAGGCCAGTCCTTGAGCGGGGCCGCACGTCGTGCTCAACTCGCTTTTGTCGCTCAACCGGCAGGCCACCTGGCACAGGCAACCCGGGCAGCCGCGTTGTTGTCACCGGTCACCGCCTTCTGCGGTCGGCTTCGTTGCGTGACAGCGGCCGAAGCTTCCCGGTACGGCCGGAGTACTCGCCTCGGGCTCAGCTCTGCCGGGCGCGGGCGATGGTGCCGAAGACCCGCTGATGAAACACGAGCCGTGGGAAGAGCCGGCCTTCGACATCGAACGTGAGAGAAAAAGATGGGCTCATTCTCAAATCCCGGTGCACGGTGCGGACGCAAACGAAGGTGTCGGGACGGTGCCGGCCCGATCCGGCGGGGCCGATTTGGTTGATCCTCGCGTGAATACGGTTCCCGTGGACCAGGGCGGCACAGCCGTGTTCCCTGGCCTTCGATACCGGGACGCTGCCGGCCCGGCGGGCGAACTCGTCGAGATACCCGTGCCCGGACAGCTCCCGCAGGGTGATCTTCTCCATCCGTACATCCTTCGGACCGTCGAGGAACACCATGAGCTGCGGCACCCCTTTGCGGCGCTGCCAGTGAGCGGGGAGGTTTTGGATGACGCAGTCCAGCACGCGCAGGACGTCCGCGCGCACCGCGGGGTCCAGCGACTGGAGTTCTCTCAGCATGGATGCGCCGTCCTCGTTCACCCCGCAAGCGTCCACGAGAAGGACCACCAGCTCAACAATGCGGTCAGCGGCCTGCGTTCGTTTCCATCCAGGGCACCGCTGGGTGTTCTCGGTGCGATGGCCTTCAGGTGAGAGGCTGAACCCGGCCGGCAGGGCGTCCACCAGTGAGGTCGCTTTTGTCTGGAATATCTGATGTGTGGGAATCGCAAGCGCGGTGTCCCCGGCCGCTGTTGGGGCGGGCGCCGTGACGGCGCGTGGTTCAACCGGCTCGGGGTGTTCCGCCTGTCCGGGAACGCAGGGTGGCTGCGCATGCCGGCCGGTGAACGATGTCGGTAGGCCGGGTGCGCGAGAAACGCATGCACGGTTTGACGGGCGGGGGCTGGAATCGGAGCCCTCACGGGCCGCCGTGCCGGTCCCCGGCCCTGCTGAAGGCACCCTCAGGTCAGGTCGTCTCATTGTCGGCGCGGTCGTCGTCAGCGTCCGGCTGCGCGGGCAGGGCCTGGCTGGGGGACACCGGTTCCACTTCGCCGATGTCCTGCGGGGTGAGGCCGAGGTCGGAGATCTCGTCGTCGCCGGGTCCCTCTGCCTCTCCTCGGGCCTTGCGCCGGTCATGGAGAAGCGAAAAGACAACGGCGGCGAAATAGAGCGCCCAGATCGGTGCGGCCAGCGCCAGCATGGTCAGCGGGTCCGTGCTCGGCGTCGCCACAGCCGAGAAGACCGCGATCCCCATGACCATGCCGCGCCACCAGCCGAGCATCCGCCGGCCGGACAGCACTTTGGTGAGGTTCAGCATCACCAGCAGCAGCGGCATCTCGAAGGAGAGACCGAAGACGACCACCATGCGGGTGACGAGGTCGAGCAGATCGTCCAGCGGCAGCAGGTTGGTTATCCCGTGCGGGGTGAAGTCGATCAGCACCTTCGCGGTCGTGGGCAGCACCTTGTAGGCGAGGAAGGCGCCGCCGAGGAACAGCGGGACCCCCGCGCCGGCGAACGCGTAGGCGTATTTCCGCTCGTGCCTGTGCAGGCCGGGGGCAACGAACGCCCACAGCTGGTACAGCCATACCGGCGAGGCCAGCACGACGCCGGCCATCAGGGACACCTTCAGCGCCAGGGTGAAGGGCGCGAGCAGACCGTTGATCGTGATTCGCGCGCAGGTGGTGTCCGCGGTCTGCTTGGCCAGATCGGCGAAGGACGTCGGGCAGCCGACCGAGTCCAGCACCGGCCTGGTGAAGAAGTTCACGATGCCCTTGTAGTAGAAGGCCGCGATGATCGTGACGACCAGGATGGCAAGGACGGCCTTGGCGAGCCGGTTGCGGAGCTCACGAAGGTGCTCCGCGAGCGGCATCCGCCCCTCGGGATCCTTCTTTTTGGTGCGGGCTGACTGGGGCACGCCACGTCCTCATCTCGTGTGGCGGACCGGGAACTACCGGCCCTGCGTCCGTACTTGACCGTCTTTGCCGCCCGGTGGGGCGCGAGCTCGCCACGGCGCCGGTTGCGGCCGGTAGCGCGTCCAGGAGGCAGTTGGTCCAGGCCGGCACCACGTGCCGCGAGCTGGTCTGCCCGGCCCGGCCCGAGGGCGGGCGGCTCACGAAGGTCCTCGGACCGTCCGCTGTCACGCCGCGCGCCCGGGCCGGGAAACATCACTGCTCCGGCCGGGACGCCGGCCGATACCGCAGACGGCGACGCGGGCGGCCCGACAGCGCGAGAGGTGAGCCGGCCGGGGAGGCTTGGGGCAGCCTCCTCGTGCGGGGACGAGCCAGGGGCGCGCAGGACCGGGCTCAGTCGCAGTGGCTGGTCGTGCTGTCCGTGGGCGCGGTGCGGGCGGTGGCGGTGTCTCCGGGAGCGCCCGGGACCGCCCCCGGTCCCCGTCCCGTCCCCGGTCCCCGTCCCGTCCCCGGTCCCGGCTCAGGCCCAGTCTCAGGCTCAGGTTGAGGTTGAGGTTGAGGCTCGGGGCGTGGCTCGTTCGAGGCGTCGTCGTCCTTCATGGCTTTGGTCTCGCTCTTGAGGATCCGCATGGACTTGCCCAGTGCCCGGGCCGTGTCGGGCAGTTTCTTCGAGCCGAAGATCAAGACCACCACGGCGACCAGGATCAGCAGGTGCCAGGGCTCCAGCGCATTGCGGAACATCGTCACACCACCCCTTCGAACGCGTCGGCCTTCATGTCTGGCTCGGCGATCCGTGCCGCTTGTTCCTGCGCGGCGACGGTGGGAGCGGGAGCGCCCGCGGCGCATCGTGTCGTGCCGCCCCACGCATGTCCCCATCGTTCGTCGGGTGCGTGCAGAGCCTCGGCCGCTGCCCGAAGAAGCGTCCCGCCCACGACCGGGCCCTGCGGAAGGCCGGCGCGGCCGAAGGGGCACACCTTTGACCGCGGACGACGGCCGGCTGCCGCGGGCGGGCGCGTCCGGCACGGTTGCCCGTGCGCCGGTACGGCGAAGAGTTCCCCCTCCGTGTCCCGGCCGCACTCGGCCGGGACATCACGCTGCTGGACACGGTCGATGTCCACGACCCGGCAGGGCTCTGCACCGGCGGGTGGCCGGCACTCGTCGTCGCAGAAGGGGGTCCGCAGGAGGTGGCCGGGCAGGCCCGCGTCCGTGCCCGCGGTCTCGTGCGCGGGCGCCGGGGAGGAGGTTTCCCGGTGCACCTGGCACGGCGGTTTCACCGGTGTTCGCCGCCCGCGCCATCGGGAGATTCCCACGGCGTCGTCCGGCCGGGCCGCGCAAGTGAACTCGTCGCCCGTCGCCGCCGCAACCGCGGGGGGCTCGACCGGCAACGGGCCTGCGGTGAGGCGCAGTTCGCCGCCTGTGACCTGCGTGGCCACCTGTGCCGGCTGACCGGCCCGCACCGTGTGCGGGGGCGTTTGGGCCGGATGGAGGCCCAGCCGCTGTCCCTGGGAGCAACCACGTCCGGGCACCTGGAACAGCCGGTGGGTCTGCGGGTCCGGCCACGGTGCGTTCACCGGATTTGCCTGGCGTGAGCGTTCCTGTCGCCGACCGGCGCGGTGTTCACGCGTGGCTGCCGGGCGTGGAAGGCAGGACGAGAGGAGTCGGCCGGCTGCTGCGGGGGCGTGCCGGGTGCCGATGTCCTTGCGGTTCATGTGTCCTTCTCCTGTCGGTTCGGGGCCGGTTCAGATCCCGGGGCGCCCGGCGGCCGTCCAGGCGGCGTACTCCTGGCGGACGTAGAGGCGGTGGCCGGGGGCGAGCGTGATCGCGTCGGGGTGGTGCGGGCCGGCCACCAGGTCGGGATGGCGGCGGTCGTGCAGGACGAGTTGTTCGGCGGTTTCTGCGGCGGCTGCGAGGGGGCCGCGGCCGGGGTCGTCCAGGGCCATCCGGTCCATGAGAGCCGCCCGGCGTAGCAGCCAGGCCCGTTCGGCGGCCGTCGCGTCGACCAGGGGGCCGGTGACGGGCCTGGCCCGGCGGCCGTCGCGTTCGGCCCCGAGAGCGAGCACTTGGTGCATCTCGCGGCGCAGATCGGGCGCATTCGCGTACGCCTCCTGCGGGGGCGGGGCGCCGATGTCCTCATGGCTGTTCGGGGTGACGTCCACGCTCACACCTCCGCCGGTGCGTAGGGGGTTGGCGCCGCAGCGTTGACACAGCACCGTGCCGTGGTCGGGGCCGCCGTGATCAAGGGCCGATGGGGGTGTTGCGGACCGCAAGGGAACCTGGGCCGGGCTCGGGCAGCCGTCGACGGGGCACGGCTGGTGGGCTGCGAAGGCCCACTCGCGGGGGGCGTCGGGTGACCCGGCGCCGCAGCCGCCCCCGGTGACCCGTCGCTGTGCGCCGGTGCCGGCCCCGGCAGGGGGGCGCAGCTCGTGCAAAACGTCCGGCCCGGTCATGGCGAGCACCTCAGGCAGGCGCGGACTTCGCGGCCGCTGCGCGTCTGATGGACCTCGGTCGACTGGGCGAGGTACTGGACGATGCCGGTGCCGCGGCCGTGTTCGTCGGGGGCGATGTCGGGGCGATGGCGTTCCACGGTCGTGCCGGAGTCAGTGACCACGATGTGCAAAGTGCCGTCGTCGAGGACGAGCAGCAGGGTCATGCGCTCGCGGCCGTACTGCGCGGCATTGGCGGCGAGTTCGTCGACGATGAGAACGGCGGAGTCCCGCTCGCTTGCGGGCACACTCCAGGTCTCCAGCAGATCGGCCGCGAAGTGACGAGCGGCGGAGACATGCGCCTCCTGCGCGGGCAGGGTGAGCAGCGCCTGGTGGCGGCAGGGCCGGCCGAGCAGTGAACTCGGGCTGGGGGAATCCATCACAAACATGGTCTTCTGGCTCTTCTGTGGATGTGCGGAGGCCGGAACGGAGGAGACCGCATCGGGGGCGGTCGGTGGGCGGGATCCTGCATGGGCGCGCTCATTGAGTTCCACGGGCGACGCATGCCGAACGGTTCGAGTCATTCGCACCTTTTGTTCGACTTCTTGTGCGTCATGTCGATGCCGGCGGCCTGGCCGGACTCACTCGCCCCCTGTCAGAGCTCGATGCCGTACGCAGCCGGACCAGGCACCGGCGGCTCGGTCTCCTCGCCCGTGGTCCTCCGCAACGGCCTTGCGGGAACCTCGCGCCGCAGAGCCGGACGGCCGTCCCTGCCCGCATCCCGGCCCGGTCGCGACACCCGGCGTGCAGAGATCCTGGATCCTCTTCTGCGGGCTGCACGGACTTCGGAGGAAAAGGAGAGTCGAGGTCACCGGCCGTTGGGCGAACCGCATACCGCTGCTCGCGCGGGGGAGGGGAACACCCGGGCCGTGCCGTCGTAAAGACCGGGGCAGCGCCACCGGCCACCCAAACAGGCAGTGCACGCCCCGCCGGCGCACTCACGCATCAAGTCGGCTGAGGACCGGGCCGATTCGTTGGAGCCGGGGGGTGGGGGTGGCCTGGGCCCGGAAACCGTCGGCGCGCTGCGGGAAGGACCAGGGCGCCGGCTTCGGCCTCCTCCCGGTGGAGGCCGAGGCGCATGCCGCCGGCCCTGGCGCAGCCGTGCCCGCCCATGTACGCGGCCGGCGCCCGAGGGGGCCCGCTGCGGGGTGGCCGGCCTGTCACTGCCGCAAGCCGCGTGACGGGAGCGGGCAAAAGCCCCACGACCGAGCCGCTGAACTGCCCGGGTGCCGGCACGCCCCCCGATGACAGGGGGTGCAGGCGAAGCAGCCGCAGCACCTGACCGGCCCCGGGGATGTGACACCACGGCGGCCGGATCGGCCGGATGACCGCATGCCCCGCCCCTCGACTTGCCGGTCGTGCGCCCGGACGGCCTTCACCCTGATCCGCCCGGCCGCGGAGGTGGCCTTTCCCGGCCTGTGGCAGCCGCATCGACCGCCCGCCGCCTTCGCGCGCGTGGCGCCGATCAGCCCCTCGGCCACAGAGGTGCCGGTGCCGGCCTTCGAGGCCGCCGCGCTCATCCGCCGGCCGTTTGGCGAACCGCTGTCGGACGATCTCGCCGGTCCCGGAGCCGTGCGGCGTGGTGGCATCGATCGACGACGGTGATCACGAGCGTGCCTGTGCAGCCGATGTCACGGGCACACGCCTTCTCGACGGCCATCGGCTGGACGTCCTCAGCGCGCTCCTCCAGCCCGGCCCAGGTCGTGAGGCGGCCCGCTTCTTGTCGACCGGCCGGCCCCCTGCGCCCGCGGCACGGCCCTTCGGCAGCGACGTCTTCCTGGCCTCTGGTGCCGCCGTGCGCTCGCACCCGACAGCTGTGGACGCGTCACGCCCTGATGGTGACCAGCTTCTGACCGTTGCCTGCGAGAATCTCGAAGTGGTCGATGGTTCCCGGGGACATGGCAACCGCTCCTGGAATCGTGGTGCCGGGAGGGTACTCGCCTGCCCGCCAGGTAGCGCCGTCCGCCCTGGCTCCGCCGAGCCCGACCGCCTGCAGCCGGCAGGTGATTCCGGCGGGTGCCCCCTTGGCGGAGACCTGCAGGGCACTGCCCCAGGCGGAGGGCGAGACCTTCACCGAGGCGGAGACGCCGGTTGTGGGATCGCTTCCGGAGAAGGTGCGCCAGGCGGCCGGCGCGGTCGGCCCGGGCGGCGTCGCCTGAGTGCCCACGGATCCGACAGCCGCCAGCCATGTGCCGCCGGCCGTCGCCGCGATGAACATCAGCGAGGCGGCAGCGCCGGCCAGTTGCAGACGCCAGGTCCTGCGGCGCCGGGACGCGGCCTGCTGGAGCAGCCTCTCCAGCACACCCCCCTCCGGCACCTGCGACACCGCGGGCGCGGCGGGCCGTTCGGGCAGGGAGCCCTGCGCGCCCTCGGCTGCCCGTGCCACCAGCCGGTCGGTCAGGTCCCCGTCGGCCGTCGGCACCGTCTGGCCTGAGGCTTCGGCTTCGGTCACCGTCGCCAGCAGCGCAGGCAACCCCGCCAGCTGAGTGTGTTCGGCCCGGCATTCGGCGCATTCCGCGAGGTGGACGCGCACCCGTTCCATGTCCGCCGAGGGCAGCGTGCTCAGGACGTACCCTCCCAGCGCCAGCCGGAGGGCGTCGTGCTCCGCACTCATGGTCGCCACCTCCTGCCCGCCGCGGTCATGGCTCGATCCCCCGCTCCTGGAGCGCCAGCCGCAGGGCGTGCAGGGCGTAGTACGTCCGTGACTTCACGGTGCCCAGCGGGATGCCCAGCACCCGTGCGGCCTCCGCCATGGTCCGGCCCCGGTAGTAGGTCTCCAGCAGCACCGCGCGATGGTCCGGGGACAGCGTCCGGACGGCGTCCGCAACCGCCCAGCTCTGCAGTGCCTGCTCGATCTCGTCCTCGCCCGGTGTCTGCTCGACGGCTCGCTCCAGCGCTTCGCCGCCGACCTCGGCAGGCCTGGCCTGCCGGGCCCGGTGGGCGTCGATGACCAGATGCCGGGCAACCGTACACAGCCATGCCCGGGCCGGGCCGCGTGCGGGATCGAACGCGGCGGGATGCTGCCACGCCCGCAGCAGCGTCTCCTGCACCACATCCTCCGCCCATTGCCGATCTCCTGAAGTCAGTCGCAGCACGTAGTGGAACAGGGGCCCTGCGTGCTCCGCGTACAGAGTGCGCAGCAGTTCCTCATCCGCGGTCGAAAGGGTCCCTTTACCGGAAACACGGCGCGCGGAGCGATCCGGATCGGTCCTCGGATCACGTTTTCGGGAACGCCAGGGCATAAGCCGATCATCGCGTACATGTACTGCTTTGTCCTGTAACGCACGGCATGGTGCAGGTGGCACTCTGCGAGCGCCGCGGGCGATACGTCCCTGCCGGGCCTTGCGGCACCACCGGGGCGTGGGCCGGAAGTCCCGCCGCCCGCCCGAAGGATGGGCCCGGCGGCGTCCGGTGCGTGCGACCGCACGGCGGAGGGTCGCCCTCGTAGGACGTACTCGGGCGGGCCCGGCAACGCGGCGAGCGTGCGTGCCGGGCGTCGCGGGGCAGGCGGGACTTCCGGCACACGCCCCAGGACCGAGCGTGCGCGGCCCCCAGGGGAGGCCGACTGATCCGCGGCGACATCAAGAGGTCTCACAAAAAGTGCATATCTACCGAACCGTGGGGACCCCGCCGTCCGTGGAGCCGGACAAGAGCCGACGTACGCGCAATTCCTCATCGACTCCCCGTGCGACAAAGGACGGACCAGAGGTGACCGAAAAACACCACGCGACGCACGCGCTCCTGACGCCGGCCACGCTCACCGCGCCCTCGTGCACCGAAGCCGGCGCCACCGCGCAGCCCCGGCCGGTCCTCGACCGCCGGGTCCGTCAGAGGCACGCCCCCATGAACACGGCATCCACCACACATCCCTGCGGTTGCCTGCGCCCCCTGCCGGCGCAGCCCCCGTCTCCGTCCGATCAGTGAGGAGCGGACACCATGCATCGGAACTTCCGCACACCAGGCCGGCGATCACGCGCTGCGGCCGGGCTGGCCGTTGCCACCATCGCCACCGCCGGCGCGCTGGGGCTCCTCAGCGCATGCGGCCAGTCGCCGCACCCCTCGCCCTTTGCAGCCGGCGCCATCACACCCGGTCCGGGCCAGCACCGGACGGCCGGGATGCCCGGTGCCACAGGGTCGGGGAACACGACGGGATCCCCTCCCGGCGCCTCACCGATGCCCAGCATGAGCATGCCCGCGAGTCACCCGAGCACGGGCGCGCCGGTGACCGGGAACGCCGTGGCGATCAAGAACTTCGCATTCGCCCCCGCCACGCTGAAGGTGAGGGCGGGTACGACAGTGACCTGGACCAACCAGGACACCGACGCCCACACCGTCACCAGCGCCAAAACGGGCGGCCCGTTGCATTCCGCCGCCCTGACCACCCACGCCACCTACAGCCACACGTTCACCAAACCCGGCACCTACGCCTACCTCTGCACCATCCATCCGTTCATGACCGCCACCGTGGAGGTGACCTGATGACCAACTACTACGACAGTCACGACGCAGCGCCGGACCACGACGCCGGTCGGCCCGACACGGAACACGGCATGACGCGTCGCCAACTCATACGCCACGCAGGATGGTTCGGCGGCGCGGTGGTGCTGACCGTGGTCAGTGGAGAAGTGATCAGCCACATCGCCGACTCCCGGGACACCAACGCCAAGGCTGCCGGTGCCGCCGCCGCGGGAAGCGGCGCGCTGCGGTTCGTGCAGGTCTCCGACAGCCATATCGGGTTCCAGGGCCCTGCGAACATGGACGTGGCCGGCTCCTTCACCGAAGCGATCAACCAGATCAACTCGCTCGGATTCAGGCCCGACTTCGTCATGCACAGCGGCGACCTGACCCACCTGTCCACAGCCGGACAGTTCAACCAGGTCAAGCAGATGATGACCGCAATGAAGACAGACCGCGTCTTCACCGTACCGGGCGAGCACGACTCCATCGGCGACGCGGGCCGCGCCTACCGGCGGACCTTCGGCACGGGCACGCTCGGCGACGGCTGGTACAGCTTCGACACCCACGGCGTGCACTTCATCGCCCTGGTCAACACCCTGAGCCTGGAGAAGCTCGGCCACCTCGGCAACGACCAGATCGACTTCGTACGCAAGGACGTCGCCGGACTGTCGTCGGACACCCCCATCGTGGTCTTCAGCCACATCCCGCTCTTCGCCATGTACCCGCAGTGGGGCTGGAGCACCGACGACGCCCTGAAGGTCATCGCCCTCCTGCGCCGCTTCTCCTCTGTCACCTGTCTCAACGGGCACGTCCACCAGCTGTTCACCAAGACAGACGGCAACATCACCTTCCACTCCGCCACCACCACCGCCTACCCCCTGCCCAAACCGGGCCGTGCCCCCGCCCCCACCCCGCAGGTCGTCCCCGCCCGACAGCTCAAAGAAGCACTTGGCATCCGCAGCGTCGGCTACCGCCAAGGCGACCGCGAACTGGCCATCAAGGACCAGAGGCTGGCATGAACACCCGAAGACTCCCACCCCCCGCCCTGCGGTGGGCGACTGCCGCAACCCTCGCCGCCGGCGGATACATCCACGCCCAGCTCTACGTCGACGAGTACCGCTTCATCCACATCATCGGCCCCCTGTTCCTCCTCCAGGCCGGCGCTTCCTTCGCCCTCGCCGCCCTGCTGCTGATGGGGACACCACCCCTGCTGCTGAGGGCCGCCGCCGCAGGCGTCGCACTCGGAGCCCTTGGCGGCTTCACCGCCTCGCGCACCGTAGGCGTGTTCGGATTCACCGAGCGCGGTCTGCAGCCCGCACCACAGGCCGCCCTCAGCCTCCTCGCCGAAACCGGCACACTGCTGCTCCTCGCGACCTGGCAGCTGACCATGGCCACACAACACCGCGCTGCCCGACCACCCGTCAGTCCACCGATCCGGAACCGGGCCACCACCCGCACACCACCCCACTGAACCACCACGGCGAAGCCCGCCGTCCACGCCACCCGCCACTCTTCCCGGAACAAGAGGCATCTCCCATGCACCTGGAACCACGCCCAGGAATCGCCTGGCCGAGCCCGCACCTGCGCGAACTGAGGGACGCCGTGCGCATCCTGCTCGGCCTGGACGACGACACCGCCGTCGTGATCCGCCAATTCAGCTGTGGTGAACCCGGCTACCCACCGCTGGAAACCGTCGTCAAGGTGGTGCTGCCCATGGACGGCGGAGTCCACCGCTGGACACTCCACCGCCCCGCCGACCAGATCACCGAGCACGACCTACGGGCCACCCTGCTCCACCCCGGCCGAGCTGACCGGAACCTGGCCTGACCGCCCCCGAACCCGGCGGCCCACGAGCTGGGTCCAGGCCTCGCTCATGCACACCGGTTAGGAACGGTGCAAGCAGGAAATATGCGCCCGTGGCAGCGGTCAGCACACCGTCCTGGCTCACGGCAGGCCGGTAACGCTCTGCTGGTGCTTCCGCTGGGCTTGATCGTGGCGATCGTGCTGACCGACGTGCTGAGCCCCGGTTTGCCGATGGGCCCGTCGCTGCTGATCGTGGCGCCCGCGCTTACCGCGTCTTTCGCCTCCACCCTGATCACCGGGGCGATCGCTGCGCTGGCTGTGGCGGGCATGCTCGTCATCGGTCTTCAAAACAGCCACCCGATTACGGACTTCGACTCGCAGATCATCGCCCTGCTGGTGGTCTCGGTGATCGTGACGGCCTTCGGCTATCTGCGCGAGCGGCACGCCCGTGAGCTGGAGCTGATACGGACGGTGTCGGAGGTCACGCAGCGGGTGGTGCTGCGGCCGCTGCCGCGCCGGATCGGTCCGCTGCGGGTGGGATCGGTGTATCTGGCGGCGCAGGAGCAGGCGCTGCTCGGCGGCGACCTGTACGCGACGGCCCGCACCTCCACGGGCACCCGGCTGATCATCGGGGATGTGACGGGCAGGGGCCTGACCGCGATCAGCGACGCCGCCCTGCTGCTGGGCGCCTTCCGGGAAGGCGCGCACCGCCAGGCCACCCTGCCCGACCTCGCGGCCTACCTGGACCAGCGTGTGCTGGAACCTGGCCGACCGTTCCTATCCAGTGTGCATGAGTGAGTCCTGGACCCACTGTTGCGTACTGGGCGCATCCCGAACGGTGTTGGATGCGCTGGGTTCCCGCGTTCGCGTCCCGTTCGGTGACGGC
>NZ_JBHVEE010000136.1:0-26666 GCF_042802415.1 Streptomyces sp. NPDC057486
TCGGGGATGTTGCCGAGCTTTTTGATGTCGACGTGGACGAGTTCGCCGGGCCGGTCGCGTTCGTAGCGGCGTATGACGCGGCCGGTGGCACGGTCGAGGTGGGTCAGGCGGGCCAGGTGGTAGCGGGTCAGGACCCGGTGGACGGTTGCCGGGTTCAGGCCCAGGAGGTAGGCGATGCGGGCCGGTCCCCAGCGGCGCAGGACGCGGACCTTGATGATCCTGCGCTCGGTGCGGGTCGGGGTCCGGCGCGGGCTGTGGTGCGGGCGGCTGGAGCGGTCACTCATGCCCGCCTCGCCCAGCTCGCGGTAGCGGTCGGCCCACCGCTTGGCCGTGGTCGGCGAGACCTGGAAGCGTTCGGCGGCCCTGCGCAGGGGCCAGCCGTCCTCGACCACGCAGCGGGCCAGACGCAGCCGTCCGGTCTCGGTCAGGGGTGCATTACGGTGGGGCACGAGGGCCTTTCTGGTCGCCGGTGCAGATGTCGCAATCCACACCAGGCCAGAAGGCCCTCACCCATTTCAAGACCAATCAGCCGTGAACCCTGTCACCAACCTCCGTGGACAGAACACCTAGGCGTGCCGCTCTCCACCGGGGTTCACCGTGCCGGAGGCCGCACGGATGCTGCTGAGGGCTGCCGCAACCACCGCTTGTGGCGTGATGTCGAACTCCTGGTAGAGGCGCCGATAGTCGGCGGAGGCGCCGAAGTGCTCCAGACTGACGATGCGGCCCGCGTCGCCCACGATGTTGCGCCAGCCCTGACCGACGGCCGCCTCGACGCTCACCCGGGCGCGGACAGCGGGCGGCAGTACCGCGTTCTGATAGGCAACGGGCTGAGCACGGAACCATTCCCGGCACGGCATGGACACCACGCGTGCCTCGTACCCTTCGGCGGCCAGCAGATCACGCGCCTGCAGGGCGATGTGCACTTCCGAGCCGGTCGCGACGAGGACGACGTCGGGCCGCCCGTCGGCACGGTCCACGAGGACGTACGCGCCGCGGGCCGCTTCCTCGGCCGGGGCATGCGTGTCGGTGCCCCGTTCCAGGACGGGCAGCGGCTGCCGGGTGAGCACGAGACCGGCCGGCCTGTCCTGATGCTCGATGATGGTGCGCCAGCAGACAGTGGTCTCGTTCGCATCAGCCGGCCGTACGACGTCGAGGCCAGGGATCGCCCGTAGCGCGGCCAGGTGCTCGACGGGCTGGTGGGTGGGCCCGTCCTCGCCCAACCCGATGGAGTCGTGCGTCCAGACGTAGGTGACCGGGAGCCGCATGAGCGCTGCCAGACGGACAGCCGGACGCATGTAGTCGCTGAAGACGAGGAATGTGCCGCCGTAGGGACGTGTCAGACTCTGCAGCGCGATGCCGTTGAGGATTGCGGCCATGGCGTGCTCACGGATGCCGAAGTGCAACGTCCGCCCGTAGGCATTGCCCTTCCACTCGGCCGTCTGCTTGGCGACCGGGATGAAGGAGGGTTCCCCCTTCATCGTGGTGTTGTTGCTCCCCGCAAGATCGGCGGATCCACCCCACAGTTCGGGCAGGACGGGCGCCAGCGCCGTCAGCACCTCGCCGGATGCCTTGCGCGTGGCCATTCCGGCAGGGTCGGCGGGGAAAGTCGGCAACGTGCCGGCCCAGCCATCGGGCAGACGCCGGTCGCGCAACCGGTCGAGCAGCGCGGCCCGGTCAGGCTGGGCGGCGCGCCACTTCTCATACCCGCTCTCCCACTGGCGACGCGCAGCAGCGCCCCGCTCCCGCACCTTCCTGACGTGGGCCAGGACTTCGTCCTCCACGACGAAGCTCCGACCCGGGTCGAAGCCCAGCAAGGCCTTGGTGGCGGCGACTTCCTGGTCACCGAGTGCTGAGCCATGGGCCTTGCCGGTGTTCTGCTTCGTGGGGGCGGGCCAGCCGATGACCGTACGCAGCACGATCATGGACGGCCGCGAAGTGTCCTGCTTGGCGGCCGTGATCGCCGCAGCGAGGGCGTCGACGTCCTCGACGTAGGAGCCCGTGTGCGTGAAGTCGACAGTCTGCACCTGCCATCCGTACGCGGAGTAGCGCGCCGCGACATCCTCGCTGAACGAGATCTCTGTGTCGTCCTCGATCGAGATGTGGTTGGAGTCGTAGAGCACGACCAGGTTGCCCAGTTCCTGGTGACCGGCGAGCGAACTCGCCTCCGATGTGACTCCTTCCATGAGGTCGCCGTCCGAGGCGACGACGTACACGTGATGGTCGAATGGGCTCTCACCCGGCGGGGCGTCGGGATCCAGCAGCCCGCGCTCGCGCCGTGCCGCCAGTGCCATCCCCACCGCGGCGGCCAGCCCTTGTCCCAGGGGACCGGTGGTGACCTCCACACCCCGGCTGTGGCGGTATTCCGGATGCCCCGGCGTTGCGGAGCCCCAGGTGCGGAGCTGCTTGAGATCCTGCAGCTCCAGTCCGTACCCGCTGAGGTACAACTGGATGTACAGAGTGAGACTCGAGTGACCGCAGGAGAGCACGAATCGATCGCGTCCCAGCCATTGGTCATCGGCGGGGTCGTGGCGCATCACCTGCTGGAACAGCAGATAGGCCAGCGGGGCCAGGCTCATCGCGGTTCCCGGATGACCGTTTCCCACCTTCTGGACCGCGTCAGCGGCCAGAACGCGCACGGTGTCCACCGCCCGTACATCCAGCGGACCCCAGCCCACCCTGTCCGCGACCGGAAGTGCGAGCTTCGCATCACGACCCGCAATCATTCCGGTGGCTGCCTGTTGCTCGTCCATGGCATTGCCTTTCTGGTTGCTTCGACGACCTCTTCGGTGCCTCGATTTGCCCAGCGCCACAGCGCCGGCCTGCGTATCCGCGCGTACGGGTGGGGGAAGGCCCCGCTCGGTGCTTTCACCGGAGACGGTCGTCGAGCGGTGGGATTTCTGATGGCCCCGGACGAGAGGGAGGGGCAGCCGGCCTTCGACGCCGGTCGACCGATGCGCTGCGCCCGCAGGCTTGAATTCCGGTGAGCCTCGGCGGCGCCCAGGGCCGTCCGCGTGCCCCGGGCGGCAGGAGCCACTCGAGCCCTCGCCCTCTGGCGCGGACTGAAGCGTCCTCGCTGTGCTCGCCGGTACGGCCGCATGCGCTCACTGCTCCGAGCAGGGGCACCAGCAGTCCGATGCGCAGTCGTCGGCCCAGCATCGGGCTCCCATCGCCGCTCTGCCGTGACGCGTCATTATCAACAGGCGTCGCCGTGACTGAATGCCGCGACATGCCGTTGACGGAGGGCTCCCGACGGAAGGCCGGCGAACCGATGGGCTGGGCCGGCGAATCGCTCGGGCACCGGGGCGCCGGCCGACGGGAGGCTTGCGGGGAGGCAGTGTCATCGCGCGCCGTGGGCGCATCGGACCGGTGCTTTCCCGGCGCACGGTCTGCTGCAGCCACTGCCTTCCCTGCTCCTTCGGCCGGCGTGCACCCGCATGGCTCAGCACCGTTGGCGTCGCACTCCGGCAGGTAATAGGACAGGGATAACGGTGGCACGGAGGAGTGGACCGGAATGCAGATCGTTGTCGACCTCAATCGGTGCCAGGGTTACGCGCAATGTGTGTTTCTCGCCCCCCAGGTGTTCGAACTGCATGGCGAGGAGTCCTTGATGTTCAGGCCGAGCGTGCCCGACGATCAGCGTGAGCGCGTCCGACGCGCGGAGGCTGCCTGTCCGGTACAGGCCATCCTGGTCGGTGAGCCGGCCGGCCTCGGCGCCTCGTGATCGGCGATGGCCGGATCGTCGTCGTCGGCGCGTCGTTGGCCGGTCTGCGCGCCGCCGAGACGCTGCGCGAGGAAGGCTTCGCCGGATCCCTGACCCTGGTCGGGGAGGAGCCGCACCCCCCGTACGACAGACCACCGCTGTCCAAGCAGGTGCTGCTCGGGCGGGTGCACGCGCAGGACGTCGCGCTGCCGAGCCGCAATGCGGTGGACGCCCGGTGGAAGCTCGGCGCACGTGCCGTCGGGGTCGATCCGATCGAGAAGCGGGTGATCCTCGCCGACGGCGAACAGCTCGCCTACGACCGCCTGCTGATCGCCACCGGAACCCGGGCCCGACCCTGGCCGAACGCCGACGAAGCCCGCCTGGACGGCGTACTCACCCTGCGTACGAACGACGATGCGGCCCGCCTCGCCGAACGCCTCGCCGCCGGACCGCGCCGGGTGCTGGTGATCGGCGCCGGATTCATCGGTTCTGAGATCGCCTCCGCCTGCCGGGAGCTCGGTCTCGACGTAACGGTCGCCGAACGCGGACCTTCGCCCCTCGTCGGCGCGCTGGGCGGGACACTCGGCACCTATGCCGGGGCGCTGCAGCGCGCGCACGGCGTCGACCTGCGCTGCGGCGTGACCGTCACCGCGCTGAAGGGCCGCAACGGCCGGCTCACCGGCGCCGAATTCTCCGACGGCGGCCGGATCGACGCCGATGTCGCCGTGGTCGCGCTGGGCGCCGTCCGCAACACCGAATGGCTTGACGGATCAGGTCTGGCCGCCGGCCCCCGCGGCGTCGCATGCGACGCGGGGTGCCGAGCCTTCGACATGTACGGGATCGTCACCGACGATGTCTTCGTCGCTGGAGACGTGGCACGCTTTCCGCACCCGCTCTTCGAGTACCAGATGCTGTCCCTCGAACACTGGGGCAATGCGGTCGCGCAGGCCGAGGTGGCGGCCCACAACATGATCAGCCCGGGGCCGCGCAGGCGCCCCCACCTGACCGTGCCCGCCTTCTGGTCCAGCCAGTTCGGCCTGAACATCAAGTCCGTGGGCGTACCGACCTTCTCCGACCACGTGGTCATCGCCCAGGGCTCGCTGCGCGAGGGGCGCTTCGTCGCCGTCTACGGCTACCGGGGACGCGTCACCGCGGCGGTCAGCGTGAACCGCGCCAAGTGGCTGGAGCACTACCAGTACCTCATCGAGACGGCGGCTCCGTTTCCTCCCGCACCCGGTGCCGCCGACCGGCCCGGGTCGTTCGATCCCGTCCCCTCCGACGTGCCGTCCCCACAGTTGCTCTCGCACGGCCCGACTGTGGCTCTCACCGGTCATCTGCCGGACAGGCACCTGACTCTGGTACGGCACGAACCGTCCCCGACCGCCGCCCACTGTCGATGAGGAGCCCCACGCATGCCCCCGGACACCCTCTTTGAGCGCATCACCGATTACGCGAACCGCGCCGACCCGTATCCGCTCTACGCGGAGCTGCGCGAGAGCGGGGTGGTGCGGCAGGACAACGGCAGCTACCTGGTGGGCACCTACCATGAGATCGCCGCTCTGCTTCATGACCCACGGATCAGCTCGGACCTCCGTAACCGAAAGGAGCCGGACCCGGACGCGGCTCTGGCCAGGTCGGACGAGCTGCCGCCGTCCTTCATCGGTGTCGACGACCCCGAACACGACCGGCTCCGCCGCCTGGCCATGCGCCCCTTCGGCCCGCCGCACTCCCCGGGACGGATCGACGCCCTGCACGGCGACATCACCCGGATCGCCGAGGAACTGATCCACGCGTTCCACAACAAGGACCGGATCGACCTCGTGGACGATTTCGCCTACCCGCTCCCCGTCACCGTGATCTGCCGGCTCCTGGGCGTTCCCCGGGAGGACGTGCCCCGTGTCCGCACCTGGACGAACGCGATCATCGCCGGTTTCGACCCCACGCCCGGGGCGGACCCGGAGCAGCGTCGGCGGTCGGCTCAGGAGGCACGGATGGCGATGGCGCACTATCTGGGCGGACTCGCCGAAGAGCGACGCGGCCACCCGACCGGGGACATGCTCTCCTCCCTTGCCAATGACGAAGGACCCGAAGGGCGCCTCACACATCCGGAACTGATGGCCACAGCGGTACTGCTGCTCATCGCCGGTCACGAGACGACCGTCAACCTGATCACCAACGGCATGCTCACAGTGCTGCGCCACCCCGACATCCTGGAGCAGCTGCGCGCCGCGCCCGAACTCCTTCCGAGGGCGGTGGAGGAACTGCTGCGTTACGAGCCCCCCGTTCACTTTCTGCCACAGCGCTCACCGCTCACCGATATCGACGTCGCGGGCGTCACCGTCCCCAAGGGCGCACCCCTGATCCTCGTGCTGGCTTCCGGTAACCGGGACCCCCTGAGATTCCATGACCCCGACCGCTTCGACCCGATGCGCGAGGACAATCAGCACTTCGGCTTCGGCAGCGGCATTCACAACTGCTTCGGCGCCCCGCTCGCCCGTGTCGAGGCGCAGATCGCGCTCGACGCGCTCCTCCGCCACCTCGTGGACCCCCGTCTGGTCGAGGACCCGCCTCCGTACCGGCGCAGCCCGGTGCTGAGAGGTCCCCGCCATCTCCTGATCGAGCGCGCCGTGGGAGCGTAGGCCTGCGCTCGTGCCCGGCCGGCCACCGATGTGCGGACCCCCAAAGGTGCCCACCGCTTCGGCGGGCACCTTTCCGCGTGCTTCTGACGAAGTGCCGGGTCTCAGCCCTGCGTGGGCCGGGAGGTGCCGCGCAGCCCCAGCGACGCCAGGACGGCGCCCAGCAGGCAGAGGACGCCGGTGACGGCAGCGGCGGTGTGCAGACCGTTCATGAACGCCTGACTGCTGCCCTCCACCACAGCCGACTTCAACTGGTCGGACATGGAACCGGAAACCGGGGCGATGCCCATGGCCACCCCGTCCTTGGCATCTGCCAGCCCGCCCGCGACGGCCGAGGGAACCCCGGCGTCGGTCAGCTCGCCGACGAGCGTGGCGCCGACCCGGCTGCTGATGAGCGAGACCAGCACCGAGGTGCCCAGCGCGCCGCCGATCTGCAGAGCGGTGGCCTGGAGGCCGCCCGCCACGCCGCCTTCCTTGACGGGGGCCTGACCGACGACGGCGTCCGAGGAGGCGGACAGGACCGTGCCGACGCCCAGGCCGAGCGCGATGAACGGCGGCCACATCGTGGCGTACGACGAGTTGGTGTCCCAGGTCAGCATGGAGAAGGCCGCGACGGCCTGGAGCACCATGCCCAGCGGCATGGAGAGCCGGGAGCCGAAGCGGCCTGTCAGCGCTGCCCCCAGAGGGGACGCCACCAACGAGGCAAGGCTGAGAGGCAGCGTTCGCACTCCGGCCTCCACGGGCGAGAAGCCGCGCACGTTCTGGAGGTAGAGCATCACGAAGAAGATCACACCGAGCATCACGAAGAAGTTGAGCGCGGTGACGATCGTGCCGACGGTCAGCGCCCGGATGCGGAACAGGCGCATCGGAAGCAGCGGGTGCTCGACGCGGGTTTCGTACCAGCCGAAGCCCACCAGGATCAGCACGCCGACTGCGACGACGCCCAGGGTGCCGGCGGAGGTCCAGCCCCAGGTCTCGCCCTTGACAACGCCGAAGACCATGCACAGCAGGCCCAGTGCGAGAAGGATGACGCCGGGGACGTCGAAGCGATGGCCGGCGCCGGAGTTCTTGCTCTGCGGCAGCACGGCCGCGCTGACGAGGATCGCGATCACGCCGATGGGGGCGTTGACGTAGAAGACGGACTCCCAGCTGACGTTCTCGACCAGCAGACCGCCGACGATGGGACCGAGCGCTGTGGAGACGGCTGAGACCATGGCCCAAATGCCCACGGCCATCCCGAACTTACGCGGGGGAAAGACGGCGCGCAGCAGGCCCAGGGTGTTGGGCATCAGCAGACCCCCGAAGAAGCCCTGCGCCGCCCGGAAGACGATGACGCCGTCGATGGAGCCGGACAGACCGATGGCGACCGAGGCGAGAGTGAATCCGACGACACCCACCATGTAGTACGTGCGCCGGCCGAAGCGGTCGCCGAGCTTGCCGCCCAGGATCAGGGAAGCCGCCAGGGCCAGCAGGTAGGCGTTGGTGACCCACTGGAGGTCCGCGGTGGACGCCTCGAGCGCGCGGCCGATCTCCGGGTTGGCGATGGCGACCACGGAAGCGTCGAGCTGGACCATGAAGAGGCCGAAGGCGACTGCCAGGAGAGTGAGCCAGGGGCTGGAGCGACGCCCCCGCTCACTCACCGCCTGGGGCGGGGAGTGAGCGGGCTGGGAAGAGTGATCCATGGTGGTGGACGGCATGGAAGTGCCTTGTCTGTCGAGAGTGGTGCCGGAGCAGGGAAGGGGAGAACGCGCTGCGCTCCGGCCGCCGCGGGCGCCCGGAGCGTTCCGTCTCCGGGCAGGGGAAGGCTCCGCGGGCACAGGGACAGCCGTGCGCGCGGTGGGTCGCGTCCCGGGCGGGGGACTGCGGGATCTATTCGGGCGCGGGCGCGGGATGCAGGTGTCGTGCCAGCGAATTCAGCGCGCCCACTGCCGAACCCAGGGCGTCCATCTCACCGTCGGTGAGGGACTGCAGGGCGCGGGAGATGTGCTCACCCTCGAGACGCCGGACTTCGGCCAGCTCCCGTCGAGCCATCGACGTGGGATACAGATGCGCGATGCGCATGTCGCCGGCGTCCCGCCGGCGCTCCAGCAGCCCTTTCTCGGTGAGCTGGGAGACCAGGGCGCTGACGTTGTTCGGCCGCATCAGAAGGGCATCGGCAGCTTCGCGCACCGTGGCGCCCTCCTGCTGCGAGACGAACCGCAGCAGCGCGAGCTGACCCTCAGGTGGCTTGGGTGTCGGGAAATCCCGGGCGACCCGGCGATCGAGGGACCGATTCAGCGCAGGCAGGCACGCCGCGAGCGCGGAGGCTACGCGGTCGATGTCCTGAGCGGGCGTGCGGGAATCGGGCATGCGGCAATATTAGGTCTGGTGTCATAGGTATGTCAAAGGAGGTATCTGGTCCGACAGCTGAGTCGTTCCGTACGCGAAGAGGCGGTCACCGGAAGATCCGGTGACCGCCTCCGGCGAGTTGGCCGTCGTTACTCGCAGGTGCCCGCGAACGTCTCGCGCGTCACCACGTCCGTCGCTGCGGCCGTGGTGTCCAGCCAGGCGATTCGCTGTCCGTCACCGAGCGACGGGGCCAGCTGTGAGCCGGAGGAGCAGGAGACGCGGCTGAAGTTGTTCAGACCGGCCAGCACGTCGGAGGTCTTGGCGACCTTCACCTTGGTGGGACCGTCCCAGGAGCCGAGGGCGCCCCAGAGGCTGTACGTCGAGTACGCCAGGTAGTTGTCGTTCACGGAGAACTGGGCGACGTAGAGGCTCGACGGGTAGCGCAGGTTCGCCATCTGGTTCACGTCGTTGACCGGCGTCGAGCCCAGGGTGGTGCTCGGGATCAGGAAGCCGCTCGTCACGCGGTAGAAGACGCGGTCCGAGGTGAGCTGGATGTCCGAGATGTAGTTGAACAGGAAGCCGCCGATCCGCTTCTTCTGCGTGGTGCCGGTGGCGATGTCGTAGATGTGGAGGTACGTGCCGTCACCGCCGGCCCACGCGATGGTGCCGTTCTTCATGGCCAGGTGGGAGGCCTGGGTTCCGGCCTCGGGCGTCACGTTGACCGTCGTGCCGTCGGCCTTGCGGAGCATGACATCCTGCTCGCCGTCCGGCGTGGTGCTGATGTAGGCGAGGGCGCCGTTCTCGGTGACCGGCTCGGTCTCGTCGGCGTCCGGGGTGTCGACCAGCTTCTTGATCTCGCCCTGGCCCTTGTCGCCGGCCTGGTAGATGCCGACGCCGTCGGCGGTGATCCGGGTGAAGACGACGCGGTCGCTGTCGAGGGACGGGTCGAGCAGGTAGGCGTCCCGCTGGGCCAGCTCGTGCGCGGAGTCGCCGTTCGGCTTGCTGAACCGGCCAACCGTGATGCCGAAGGCGGCGCCGCCCTGGTCCCAGGCGATCGCGTCGCCGTGGCCGATGGCGTAGACGTCGCCGCTGATCTGCGCGGCCTGCTCGTCGACGCCGTTGTACACCTCGTACGCAGGCAGCACGTCGGCGCCGATGGTGGTGCCGTCATGGGTGCCGGCCTTCTGCTCCCATCCCTCCTCGATGCCGTGGCCGTCGAAGGCCCGGCCGATGGTGTCGAGGTCGGCGGCGGAGACCTTCAGGGACTTCGCGGCCAGGGTGACCGCATTGCGCATGTCGGTGTAGCCGGACAGCGGGGTGAGGTAGTTCTGGCTCGCCCGGTAAATGATCCGGTCGGCGAGGTTCGCGTCGATGTTCTTGCGGATGTCCCACAGCGCGCCACCCACGATGGTGGAGTTGTAGTGCACACCGCCGTTGTCGACGTCGAGCGTGATGGGCATGTAGTCCTTCTGCGCGTTGCGGCCGTCGTTGAGGTCGCGCAGCGCACACTCCTCCAGCGGCTTGGTGCCGTTGCAGAGGTACTCGCCGATGAGGCCGGACGTCGGGTCGCTCATCGCGATGCCCTTGTCGGCGGTTTCCATGGCGTTGCCGAAGTAGTCGGAGATCGCCTCGTTGAGCGCGCCCGACTGGTTCAGGTAGACGAGGCCGGCGGTGTGCTCGGTGACACCGTGGGTCATCTCGTGCCCGACCACGTCCAGGCCGACGGACAGCGGCACGCCGTTCATGTGGCCGTAGACCATCTTGGAGCCGTCCCAGAAGGCGTTGGCGTAGTCCTTGCCGTTGCTCGCCACGTTGACGACGGAGTAAATCGTGCCGCCCTTGCCGTCGACGCCGTCACGGCCGAGCTTGTCCTTGAGATATTCGTAGACCTTCGAGGCATTCAGGTGCGCGTCGACGGCGCCGGACGACGTGTTGGCGGCGTCGAACCGGTCGCTCGCGGAGGTCGCCAAGGGAACGTCCTCGGTGACCGGGCCGCCCGCCACGAGCGTGTAGCTCTTGCGCTGGGCGTCGTAGGTCCGTATCTGGCCGCCGGTCCGCGCGTACATGTCCCGGGTGGAGTCGACGAGCGTGTACGACCCGCCCGTCTCCTTGTTGATGTCCAGCTCCGCCTCGGAGCCGTCCATGCGCACGCCCGTGCCCTTGGCCGGCGTGGCGTCCGCGGCGTCGATGTTGTTGTAAGAGAGGGCGATGCCGCCGATGTTCGCGTCGACGTACACCTCCTGGCGCACCGGGCTGCCGTCGGCCGTGCCGCCCGTGACGGTGAAGTGCCAGGCAAGTTTGCCGCCTCGGGCGTCCGGCAGGACGATCAGGCCGTGGCCCTCGGTCCTGGCGCCCTTGACCCGCGACAGATTCCGGTCGAGGGAGAACACCCGCTTCTCGGCGGCGGCCTCGGACACGCTCGGCGTGGTGGAGACCGACAGGTCCGTGTACAGGGTGCCCGTGGTGGAGGTGACGCTCTGACCGCCGTCGGCCGCCTCGGTCTGCACGGCGTATTCGGCACCGAAGACCGGCACCCCGTTGTGCTTCTGCTGGAAGCGGACGGACGACTGCTTGCCGTCCTTGCTGGTGCTCAGGGTCTGGAGGTCCGTGACCGGAACCTTGTAGGTGCCCTCGTGGGCCTTCAGGTGCGCCCGTGCGGCTTGGGCCGGAGTGCCCTCACGGACGGTGTCGTCGAGACGCTGAGTCATGGCAGGCGCGACGGGCACCCGGTCGCCGGTCACGGTGGTGGCCGGCGGTGCTTCCTCGTCGGCCCAGGCCGGTGACGTGAGCAGCGTCGAGCCGGTGGCCGCGACGACCACTGCGGCGGCCAGGACATGGCGGAGCCCTCTTTGACGTGTCGGGAACACGTGAATCCTCCCCTATCGCGCTGATGGGTGAAATCGCTCAATTGCGTGAGGTGCGGGAGCCCCACGCGGCGGTGCCTAGATGTTTGGGCACGGTCGGTGGCGCGTACAAGAGATGTCTCTGGCGTGAACACGCCGCGGCGTAAATACGCCTCACATGGCTTTGTTTTCACTCCGGTTGGGAGGGATTTGCGAGTCCGTCTCGTCCAGCCAGCCGCTGCTTGCCGCATGCCAGCCGAGCTGGAAACGTGTGGCTGCCCCCACCTTGACCATGAGGGACTGCAAGCGGCGCTGGACGGTACGGTGCCCCATGCCGAGCTGACGGGCGATGGCCGCGTCGGTCAGTCCCACGTACAACAGGGAGACGATCTGGCGGTCCACGGCGTCGAGTTCGGGTCCGTCGGTGTGCCCGGCTCCGGGATCCGTGTCGGCGGGAAGCAGGCGCCAGCCCCTCGCGAAATACGCTTCGAAGAGCGAACTGAGCGCGGTGAGCAGTCCGGTACCGTGCACGACCAGTGCGACCGGGTCGGTGCCCTCGTGGCCGGGGGCGAGCGGCAGCAGGGCGATCCGCCGGTCGACGATGATCAGCTTGATGGGCAGTTTGTCGACGACGGAGATGTACTGGCCCTGGGCTGCATAGGTGGCTATGGTCGCCGCTGTTTTGGGGCGTTCGAGCCAGTTGCGATCGATGACGCCCCGGATGGCGATCCCGCGCCGCATCAGTATGTGCTCGATCTCGTCGTGGTTGTCCTCGAAGGTGATCACCGCGTGGTAATCGTGCAGCGGAATCATGCTGCATACCTCGATGGTGGCCTGATCCTGCATCAGCAGGAGCCTGCGCCGGATCGCAGCCGCCCCCGACAGCACCTCGATGGGCGCTCCCGAGGCATGGGCCTGGGCGGAACGGTGACGTTCGGCAAGGGTTGTCACGAGCGACTCGACGCGGTGCAAGGCCGCCCGCCGGGATTCCAGCAGCGGCCCGAGAGAGAGCACGGGGGAGGAGGCACGGTACCGGAGGACGGCGTCGCCGACGGGTTGGGTGCTGGCGAGACCCCGTTCCACCAGGACGTCGAGGGCGCGCGCGACCTCCTCGACACACCCGGTCGACTCGCCGGCGAGCGCGGCGGGTTCACTGTCGGGCCGGTCGACGAGGAGCCGGTACACGGCGTCCTCCAACGGCTCCAGACCGAGGAACGTGAGCAGGGAGGCCTCTGCCGCATCCGGCGCGACGGGGGTGCCGTCCGACGGGCGAGGGCCGTCGGCGCTCAGTGCCGTCCTTCGACGCAGTGGCGCCGGGAGACACCGGACGCCCGCAACGGACACACGCAGCGACACCGAAGTGCCCCGGTCCCTGCCGCACCTTCGGCCACTGACCCCGCCCCCTTGTCGTCCTACCGCCGCCGCCCGGTGATCACACTATCCGGCTGACTCCGTGCGCGATACGAGGCCATTCGGAGCGGTCGGCTGCGGGCCGGTGGTGCAGGACAGCACCACGTGCCGCGGGCCGGCCGTGTCGGTGTACGCAGAACCTGCCGAGCCAGGGCGATGGCGTGGGCAGGGGCCGTCGTGCGCCGCGGACTCGTCGCGATCAGCCACGGGGCAGCACCTGAGCCGAAGCCGGATACGGACAACCGTGACCCTGCCGCGGAAGCTTCGGAAGCCGACCGAGGGAAGGGCCGAAGAGGTCAGCTCGGGCGAGCGGCGTGCAGGCCGGAGCGCGCCCTGGGGGCTGATGGAGGATGCTGCTGGAGACGGAAGGCGGTCGACGAGGTGACCGGCCGAGCGATCGCCCGCATTGCCTTCCGGGTGATTCCTGCCGCGGACGGGTGTCGGAAACCACAGCCGCCGAGCCGGGCTCACAGGCTGTTCGACCAGGATGAGTCGGCTCTCAACGGAGGCCGGGCCGATCCCGTCAGAAAGGAAATTTCCATGGATGAGCAGGGTGAGCGCTTCGACGTCGTCGTACTCGGAGCGGGCCCAGGCGGATATGTCGCCGCCATTCGCGCTGCCCAGCTGGGCAAGCGCGTCGCCGTCATCGAGGCCAAATACTGGGGCGGCGTCTGTCTGAACGTCGGTTGCATCCCCACCAAGGCCCTGCTGCGCAACGCCGAACTGGCGCACATCGTCACGCGCGAGGCGAAGACCTTCGGTATCAAGGTCGAAGGGAAGGTGTCCTTCGACTACGGCGAGGCGTTCCGGCGCAGTCGTCGTGTCGCGGACGGCCGGGTCAAGGGCGTCCACTACCTGATGAAGAAGAACGGGATCACGGAGATCAGCGGCCGTGGCACGTTTGTGGACTCGCACACGCTCGACGTGGCCCAATTCGACGGCTCGACCCGGACGATCACCTTCGACCACTGCATCATCGCCGCCGGAGCGACTCCGAAGCTGCTGCCCGGGACCCGCCGCACCTCTCGCGTGGTGACGTACGAAGAGCAGATCCTTGCCGAGGACCTGCCGCAGTCCATCCTGATCGCGGGCGCCGGCGCCATCGGCGTCGAATTCGCGTATGTCCTGCACAACTACGGCGTGAAGGTCACCGTCGTTGAGTTCCTGGACCGGATGGCGCCGCTGGAGGACGCGGAGGTCTCTGCGGAACTGGCGCGGCAGTACAGGAAGTTGGGCATCGACGTGCTCACCTCCACGCGTGTCGATTCGATCGACGAGTCCGGCCCGCAGGTCCGCGTCACGGTCACCGGCAAGGACGGCGCGCAGCAGGTTCTGGAGGCCGACAAGGTTCTGCAGGCGATCGGCTTCACACCGAACGTCACCGACTACGGTCTGGAGAGCACGGGCGTACGCATCACCGAGCGCGGCGCGATCGATGTCGACGGCCGCTGCCGCACATCCGTTCCCCACATCTACGCGATCGGCGACGTCACCGCGAAGCTGATGCTCGCGCACGCCGCCGAGGCGATGGGTGTGGTGGCGGCCGAGACCATCGCGGGAGCCGAAACCATGGAGCTCGACTACCCGATGATCCCGCGCGCCACCTACTGCCAGCCGCAGATTGCGAGCTTCGGCTGGACCGAGGCGCAAGCACGCGAGAAGGGCTTCGACGTCAAGGTGGCCAAGTTCCCCTTCACCGCGAACGGCAAGGCGCACGGCCTGGGCGACACGACGGGCTTCGTGAAGCTGATCAGCGACGCGAAGTACGGCGAGATCATCGGCGGCCACCTCGTCGGCCCGGACGTCACCGAACTGCTGCCCGAGCTCACCTTGGCCCAGCAGTGGGATCTGACGGTCCATGAGGTGGCTCGCAATGTCCACGCCCACCCGACACTCGGTGAGGCGGTCAAGGAGGCCGTACACGGGCTCGCCGGCCACATGATCAACATGTGACCGTGCGCCTCACGGTGCCCCCGGACTCCGCCTGCCCCGGCCCCGGGGGGCCGGGGCAGACCATGAAGCCGCCCCTGACACACCTGGCTCCCGCAGCGTTCGATGCGGTGGAACGTATGACGGCATCTGGCGCACATGGCGCGAAGCACCGCTGCCGGCCGGGCGGAGATACAGCCCGCGTCCGGGCAGCAGCAGAGCCCCACCTCATGGGCTTTGCGCCTTGTCTCGGTTGATGTCGATGAACTGCTGAGCAGAGAGGAGGAGGTCTGTCCGCCCCGGATACCGGACCTGCCTCGGGTCCGACGGTGGCCGATACGAACTAGGCAACCGTCAGCGAGCGCGGCGGCCGCGCCACGAGTCGGGAGTGGTGCCGTAGATCGTCACGCCCGTCATTCGGACCGACCGACCGGCGGATCGGTCCATGACCCGTGCAGGTGGAGATCGCGGGGGTGAGGCGAAGGGGTGGGCATGGCCCAGCGCCCGGCGACGCGCGTCGCGAGGGCGAAATCATTTGACGGTTGGAGCACCTGGGCGATTTCTTTGCCGGATGGTCAAGATGCATGCCGATGAGACGGACACCGATGCAGACCTCGTCAGGAGGCTGGTCAGTGGGCGGTTTCCGCAGTGGGCGGATCTGCCGGTCGAGCGGCTCGCCTCCGGGGGTACCGTCAATGCGGTCTATCGGCTCGGTGACGCGCTGTCCGTCCGGCTTCCCCTCAGGGAGGGAGGCGCCGAGGATCTGGAGCGGGAGCAACGGTGGCTGCCCACGCTCGCGCCCGCGCTGCCCGTCACTGTTCCGACCGTGGTCGCCACGGGAGAACCCGCCGAGGGATATCCGTGGGCCTGGTCGGTACACCGGTGGATCGAAGGTGAGAACCCGGTCGAGGACCACCTCGTCGAGCCCGAGCTCCTGGCATGCGATCTGGCCGAGTTCATCAGGGCCATGCGGAACACCCACGTCGAAGGCGGTCCCAGCGCCTACCGCGGGGGTCCTCTGGCGACCGTCGATGCCGGGACGCGCGCCGCGATCGAGGAACTGCGCCACTGCGACGAACTCTTCGACGCCGACGCTGCCGTGGCCGCCTGGCAGGACGCGCTCGCCGCGCCGTCATGGAGTGCAGCACCCCGGTGGGTGCATTCCGACCTCATGCCGAGCAATCTGCTCGTCGCCCGAGGCAGGCTCACCGCGGTAATTGATTTCGCCACTGTCGGGGTGGGTGACCCCGCCTGCGATCTGATCCCCGCGTGGAACCTGCTGCCGTCCTCGGCCAGGGACGTGTTCCGGGACGCCGTGGACGTCGACGACGCCACGTGGATGCGCGGCCGCGGTTGGGCCCTGTCCATGGCCGTCATCCAACTCCCGTACTACCGCAATACAAACCCGATCATTTCCGCCAACGCCCGTCATGTCATTCGTGAGGTCCTCGCTTCCGAGCGCCCTGACCGTCAAGGGCCGGCCAATCATTGACCGGGCGGTGCGCACGCACTGGGGCTCATCACGGCACGTCGGGCGAAGCGCCCTGACCTGTGGTCTCTCACCGGTCCGCCGTCCTCGCAACGTGTGGAACGTCCGTCCCCAGGCATCCACGCGCGGCGCCCGCCTCGTACGCGTCCCGGCCGGCAGATTCCAGTGTCCAGGTCCGGCCGGACGCGCCGTCTCCTTGTCCGCGACCCGATGCGCGGTCTTCACAATCGCAGCCGAGCGCAGGTCGGAGAAGGATGTCGAGGCCGAGACCGAGGCCGAGGCCGTTGCTGTGGTCCGGGTTGTTCCAGCCGTCCGGGACTGCCACGTGCCCTGCGCCCACCGGCAGGTCGACGTCGCAACCGAGCGGCCGGCCGAAGACCTCCGTTGCCGGCCCCCCGGGCTCACCAGGAGCACGCGGTCGGCGGGGGGTGTCCCGCCGCTCCGCGCCGATCACGTTGAGTGAACTGCACCGCACTCCGCGACCACAACCGGGTAACGCGGAGTCGTAAAACGCACCCGGGCCAGTGGCCAACGCCGCCCGGCGGTCGCGGCGGCGCTGGAGTGGCTGCGCGGGCCGTCGCGGGCGGCTGTGGCCTCAGGAGGGTGGGTTCTGGAGGGTAGACGTGATCCGGAGCAGGTGGACCTCCGACACGCAAAGGGGCCCGAGCTGTGGCAGCTCGGGCCCCTTCGGGGTGCGCGGCGGGGATCAGGCGGCCACGGCCTCGCTCGCGTGGCCACGCAGCCGGGCGACGACCTCGGTCAGCTGTGCGGCGACCTCGGCGTCGTCGACGGGGTGCGTCTCGGCGAAACGCGTCACCGAGCCCGGGATGGAGAGCTTGACGTCCTCGATCACGTTGCCGCCGGCGATGCCCACGGCCTTGCGGGCCTCGTCCTGCGCCCACACGCCGCCGTACTGGCCGAAGGCGGTGCCGACCACGGCGACGGGCTTGCCGCCGAAGGCGCCGGCGCCGTACGGGCGCGACAGCCAGTCGATGGCGTTCTTCAGGACGGCCGGGATGGTGCCGTTGTACTCGGGGGAGAAGAGCAGGAACGCGTCGGCGTTCTGTGCGACCGCGCGCAGCTTGGCCGCGGCGGCCGGGACGCTGCCCTCGATGTCGATGTCCTCGTTGTAGAAGGGGATGTCGGCGAGCCCCTCGAACAGCTCGACCTCGGCGCCCTGGGGAGCGAGCTTGACGGCCGCCTCGGCGAGCTGGCGGTTGTGCGAACCGGCGCGAAGGCTGCCGACGAGCGCAAGGATACGAACAGACATAGGAACTCCAAGGTCTGAAACATTACGGTCAGGATCCGGACCGAGGTCCGTTTAGATTCCTACCAGACTAACCGGACCGTGGTCCAGTTCCTTCCCGATGCTTTACGCTGTCTTCATGTCCAGCGCCCTGCCGCCCTTCCCGAAGCACCAGGAGCCCGTAGACCAGCCGCAATTGCTCGAAGTCGGCTCCGGTGCGGACGAACCGTGCCTGCGCGCCGACGCCGCGCGCAACCGCGCCCGGCTGTTGGAGGCGGCCGGCCGGCTGGTCGCGGAACATGGTGCGGCCGGGGTCACGATGGAAGCGGTGGCCGAGGCGGCATCTGTGGGCAAGGGGACCGTCTTCCGCCGCTTCGGTGACCGCACCGGCCTGCTGATGGCGCTGCTGGACCACTCCGCGAAGAAACTGCAGGCCGATTTCCTCGGCGGGCCGCCGCCGCTTGGCCCTGGGGCGCCGCCCGTCGAGCGGCTGCGGGCGTTCGGCGTGGCGGCCATGCGCCAGTCGGTCGAGCAACTGGACCTACAACTGGCAGCGCAACCGGAAGCGGCCCGTCGGCTCGCTCATCCCTCGCTGCGGGCGCTCGTCACGCACGTCACGATTCTGCTGCGGCAGATTGTGCCGGATGCCGACTGCGACCTGCTCGCCCAGGCGCTGATGGGATATCTCGACCCTGCCTTGATCCACCATCTGACGAAGCAGTGCGGGATGCCCCTGGAGCGGCTGGAAGCCGGCTGGATCGACCTGGTCTCCCGCGCCACCTGTACCGAGCCGCCCCGCTGAGTCCTCCGGCTCAGCGGTTGGGCGGCTGAACTCAGTCGTGGCAGTGGCGGCGTCCGGATCCTGAGCGGAAACGATGGTGAGGCGTGTCCACGCCGTCTGTCACCACGACAGGAAGGCGACCAAGTCGTGGGCCCAGGACGGAACTCGGTCCCCGAGGTGTCCTTCATGGCGGTCGGTCTGGGGGAAGGGCGTGTTTCCTCGAAGGCCCGAGGCGCCGATTTCACCCGAGTCGGGAAGGTCCTTGCAGACGGTGTGCATGCCGGAACCCTTGCCTGCGCTCCTTCAGGACGGTGCCTGCCGGTCCTGATCAGTGCTCAGCCAAAGTCGGATGAGGTCGCGGCGGCGCTCCGGCTCGGGGTAGACGGGTTTTGACACAAGCTGTCGGGCCCGTCCCCGGAGCTTCGGCTGTGCCACCAGGGCCGGTACCGCACCTCTGCCGGGCCGGGGCGGGTGCGCACGACCTCGTTGTGCACCCGCGACCGACCTGACGATGCGGCTGATCCCTCCGGACTTCGCCAGGACGTCAGCGGGCGACGAGCAGGGCAACGCCGAAGACGCAGGTCACCATGCCGATGCAGGCTGTGGCGGCCAAGAGGCAGCGCGTTCTCAGAAATCGGTAGCGGGTGGCGTACTCGATGACGAGTTCGGCCGACCGAGCGGAGACCCGGGCGTCGATCGCCCGCGAAGTGGCCGTCCAGTCGGCAGCGAAAGCGCGTTCGATGTCGGCCCGCTGGGCAGCCGTCAGCCAGGGAAGCCGCTCCGCGAACCGGGTGGCCCGGCGGCGCGCCTCCTCGTCCTCCGCACTCGACAGAAGGTAGTCGTCGAGCCCGGCGAGCGGGCCGTCGTCCTCCATGTCAGCCCCGATGAACACGCTGTCCTCCGGCACGTGTCCTCACTCCCGTTCGTCCCCCGGCGCCGCCGCCGCCGCCGCCGACGCGGCCGGATGTCTTTCGATCTCCTCGATGGAGCTGATCTCCGGGTGATGGAGGTCGAATGCCGGTGATTCGGAGCGGATCCGCGGCAATGCGAGGAAGTTGTGCCGCGGGGGCGGGCAGGAGGTCGCCCACTCCAGCGAACGGCCGTAGCCCCACGGGTCGTCGACCTCGACCGGCTTGCCGTACTTGGCGGTCTTCCACACGTTGTAGAGGAACGGCAGCATCGACAGTCCGAGCAGGAACGAGGAGATCGTCGAGACCGTGTTCAGCGCGGTGAACCCGTCGGCGGCGAGGTAGTCCGCGTAACGACGCGGCATGCCCTCGGCACCGAGCCAGTGCTGCACCAGGAACGTGCCGTGGAACCCCACGAACAGCGTCCAGAACGTGATCTTGCCGAGTCGCTCGTCCAGCATCTTGCCGGTGAACTTCGGCCACCAGAAGTGGAATCCGGCGAACATCGCGAAGACCACGGTGCCGAACACCACGTAGTGGAAGTGCGCGACGACGAAGTACGAGTCCGAGACGTGGAAGTCCAACGGCGGCGAGGCCAGGATGACGCCGGTCAGGCCACCGAAGAGGAACGTCACCAGAAAACCGATGGACCAGAGCATCGGAGTCTCGAAGGAAATCGAAGCGCCCCACATCGTGCCGATCCAGTTGAAGAACTTCACCCCGGTCGGCACGGCGATCAGGAACGTCATGAACGAGAAGAACGGCAACAGCACGCCGCCGGTGACGTACATGTGGTGCGCCCACACGGTGATCGACAGGCCGGCGATGGCGATGGTCGCGGAGATCAGACCGACATATCCGAAAATCGGTTTGCGGCTGAATACGGGAATGATTTCGGAAACGATGCCGAAGAACGGCAGCGCGATGATGTACACCTCTGGATGGCCGAAGAACCAGAAGAGGTGTTGCCAGAGCAGCGCGCCGCCATTGGCCGCGTCGAACACGTGCGCACCGAACTTGCGGTCCGCCTCCAGCGCGAAGAGCGCGGCGGCGAGCACCGGGAAGGCCAGCAGGACCAGCACACCGGTCAGCAGGACGTTCCACACGAAGATCGGCATCCGGAACATCGTCATGCCGGGTGCGCGCATGCAGATGATCGTGGTGATGAAGTTGACCGAACCGAGGATCGTGCCGAAGCCGGAGAAGGCCAGACCCATGATCCACATGTCGGCGCCGACACCCGGCGAACGGACGGCGTCCGAGAGCGGGGAGTAGGCGAACCAGCCGAAGTCGGCCGCACCCTGCGGGGTGAGGAAGCCGGCCACCGCGATGATCGAGCCGAAGAGGTACAGCCAGTACGCGAACATGTTCAGCCGCGGGAACGCCACGTCGGGCGCGCCGATCTGCAGCGGCATGATCCAGTTCGCGAACCCGGCGAACAGCGGCGTCGCGAACATCAGCAGCATGATCGTGCCGTGCATCGTGAACGCCTGGTTGAACTGCTCGTTCGACATGATCTGCGTACCGGGGCGGGCCAGCTCGGCGCGCATGAAGAGCGCGAGCAGACCACCGATGCAGAAGAACACGAACGACGTGACCAGGTACATCGTGCCGATCGTCTTGTGGTCAGTGGTGGTCAACCACTTGACGACGACGTTTCCCGGCTGCTTCAGCCGGACCGGCAGCTCGTCCTCGTACGAGTCGTCTGCTGCCGCGGCACCCTGAGATTCGTTGAGGATGCTCACAGTTTGTTCGTCTCCGCATTCCTGGCCGGGTTCGTCTGCTCGATACCGGCCGGCACGTAGCCCGTCTGGCCCTTCTTGGCCAGCTCCTTGAGGTGCGCCTGGTAGCGCTCCGGGGAGACGACCTTGACGTTGAAGAGCATCCGGGAGTGGTCGACGCCGCAGAGCTCGGCGCACTTGCCCAAGAAGGTGCCCTCCTGGTTGGGAGTCACCTCGAAGGAGTTGGTGTGGCCCGGAATGACGTCCTGCTTCATGAGGAACGGCACCACCCAGAAGGAGTGGATGACGTCACGCGAAGTCAGAACGAAGCGGACCTTCTCGCCCTTCGGCAGCCACAGGGTCGGACCCGGGTTGCCGGTCTGCGGGTTCCGGGTGCCCGGGATGCCGACGTCGTAGACGCCTTCCGCACCCTCGGGGAAGTCCTTCCGGAACCGGTCGGGGATGGCGTCGAGCTCCTTGGGGATCTCTCTGCCCGTGGCGGTCGAGCCGTCCACGTTCTCGATGTAGTTGAAGCCCCAGCTCCACTGGAAGCCGACCACGTTGATGGTGTGGGCGGGCTTCGGGGAGAGCGAGAGGAGCTTCGATTCATCGCGCGCGGTGAAGTAGAACAACACCGAGACGATGATGAGAGGGACCACGGTGTACAGCGCCTCGATGGGCATGTTGTACCGGGTCTGCGGAGGTACCTCGACCTTGGTGCGGCTGCGCCGGTGGAAGATGACACTCCACAGGATCAGGCCCCAGACCAGCACACCCGTGGCGAGCGCTGCCGCCCACGAGCCCTGCCAGAGGGAAAGGATCCGTGGTGCCTCTTCCGTTACCGGCGTGGGCATACCAAGGCGGGGAAAGTCCTTGTATGTGCAACCGGTGGCGGTCGCCAGGATCAGGCCCGCAGTCAGCACCTGCGGCAGCTTCCGCCGCATCGGGCGCCGCGACGAGCGGTCGGAGCCGTTGGGACTCACGTAGCGCCTTCCCGAGAGTCTCGCCCGCGCGTTCGGCGCGGCCGTCTGTCTGGTCGGTCGCCGCCCTGACGCGGGCAGGGGTTTGGATGTTTATGCGGACCAAACCCTACTGGACGCTATTTGGGGTCGCGCGGGGAGGGTGCCCAACGCGCCGCCCGACACCCCGAAGGGGTGGAATCCGGGCCTCCGGCCGTCATCTGACGGGCCCTCTCCTGACTGCGTGAGCGGCCCGTCCCGAGGCGGCGGCGGGTGCGAGCTAGCGTGGACATGTGCCCTACTTCGATGCCGCATCCTCCGCACCCCTGCACCCCGTGGCCCGCCAGGCGCTGCTGGCCGCACTGGACGAGGGCTGGTCCGACCCGGCCCGCCTCTACCGGGAGGGGCGGCGTGCCCGGCTGCTGCTGGACGCGGCCCGGGAGGCGGCCGCGGAGGCGGTGGGGTGCCGCCCGGACGAGCTGACCTTCACCTCGTCGGGAACCCGGGCGGTGCACTCAGGAATTTCCGGGGCCCTCGCCGGGCGTCGGCGTGTCGGCCGCCATCTGGTGCTCTCGGCGGTCGAACATTCGTCGGTGCTCCACTCGGCCGCCGCCCATGAGGCTCAGGGCGGGACGTTCGCCGAGGTGCCGGTGGACCGGGCGGGGACGGTGAGCGCGGCGGCGTACGGGGAGGCCCTGCGCGAGGACACCGCACTGGCCTGCCTGCAGTCCGCCAACCACGAGGTCGGTACGGAGCAGCCGGTGGCCGAGGTCGCAGAGGCCTGCCGGGCGGCGGGCGTGCCGCTGCTGGTGGACGCCGCCCAGTCGCTGGGCTGGGGTCCGGTGCCGGGCGGCTGGTCGCTGCTGGCGGCCAGTGCCCACAAGTGGGGCGGGCCCTCGGGGGTGGGGCTGCTCGCCGTACGCAAGGGGGTCCGGTTCGCACCCCAAGGCGCGGCGGACGAACGGGAGTCGGGTCGGGCCGCCGGCTTCGAGAACATCCCGGCCGTCGTGGCGGCGGCGGCGTCGTTGCGGGCCGTCCGGGCCGAGGCGGCGGTGGAGTCCGTACGGCTGCGGGCGCTGGTGGACCGGATTCGAGCCACGGTGGGCTCGGTCGTGCCGGATGTGGAGGTGGTCGGCGATCCGGTGCGGCGGCTGCCGCACCTGGTGACCTTCTCCTGTCTCTATGTCGACGGGGAGACACTCCTCCATGAACTGGATCGGGAGGGTTTTTCTGTCTCGTCCGGTTCGTCCTGCACGAGCAGCACGCTCACACCGAGCCATGTACTGAAGGCGATGGGAGTGCTGTCGGAGGGCAACGTCCGGGTGTCCCTGCCGGCCGGCACCACGGAGGAGGACGTCGACCGCTTCCTCGGGGTGCTGCCGGGGGTGGTGGCGGGGGTACGGGAGCGGCTGGGTGCGCCCGTCCCGCCCGCCCCCTCCCCCGCGACGACCGCGTCCCTGGTGGTCGATGCGCTGGGGAGACGCTGCCCGATCCCGGTGATCGAGCTCGCCAAGGTGATCGGGGAGGTACCGGTGGGCGGGACGGTGACCGTGCTCTCGGACGACGGGGCCGCACGGCTGGACATCCCGGCGTGGTGCGAGATGCGGGGGCAGGAGTACGTGGGTGAGGAGCCGGCGGACCGGGGCTCCGCCTATGTGGTCCGCCGGCTGTCGTAGCGTTCCCGGATCAGCGCAGGTGGGTGCGGACCTCGGCGGCGGCGTCGTGACCGTACGCCTTGGTGAAGCGGTCCATGAAGTGGGTGCGGCGCAGGGTGTACTCCTGGGTGCCGACCGTCTCGATGACCAGCGTGGCGAGCATGCAGCCGACCTGCGCGGCGCGCTCCAGGCTGACGCCCCAGGCGAGGCCGGAGAGGAAACCGGCGCGGAAGGCGTCACCGACGCCGGTCGGGTCCGCCTTCGTCTCCTCCTCCGGGCAGCCGACCTCGATGGTCTCCTGGCCGGCCTGCTCGATCCGGACGCCACGGGCCCCGAGCGTGGTGACGCGATGGCCGACCCTGCCGAGGATCTCCTCGTCGGTCCAGCCGGTCTTGGACTCGATGAGCCCCTTCTCGTACTCGTTGGAGAAGAGGTACGTGGCGCCGTCGAGGAGGATCCGGATCTCGTCGCCGTCCATCCGCGCGATCTGCTGCGAGAAGTCGGCGGCGAACGCGATGCCCCGGGAACGGCACTCCTCGGTGTGGCGGAGCATCGCCTCCGGGTCGTCGGCACCGATCGAGACGAGGTCGAGACCGCCGACACGGTCGGCGACCGCCTTCAGCTCGATCAGCCGGGCCTCGCTCATCGCGCCCGTGTAGAAGGAGCCGATCTGGTTGTGGTCGGCGTCCGTCGTGCAGACGAAACGGGCGGTGTGCAGAACCTCGGAGATCCGCACCGAGCCGGTGTCGACGCCGTGCCGGTCGAGCCAGGCGCGGTACTCGTCGAAGTCGGAGCCCGCGGCGCCGACCAGGATCGGATCGGTACCGAGCATGCCCATGCCGAAGCAGATGTTGGCGGCGACACCGCCCCGGCGCACATCGAGGTTGTCGACCAGGAAGGAGAGCGAGACCGTGTGCAGCTGATCGGCGACCAGCTGGTCGGCGAAACGGCCGGGGAAGGTCATGAGGTGATCGGTGGCGATGGAGCCGGTGACTGCGATACGCACGGGGAGACTGCTCCTGCGGAGGTCGGGGGGAACGGGTGACTGCGTTCCCGGGACGGCGTGACAGTTCACGCTACCCGTTCGCCGCACTCGCCCTGAAGGGGGAAAAACTACCCGATAGTAGGTCTTTTATCCTGAGGTCTGCGGTGCCTACGGTGCGGATATGCCGAACAACATCACCCCGAGCGAGTCCGAGATCAGCCTGGCCGAGCTGCGCGGTGACTGCGCACGGATGGCTCCGCACTGGGTCGTACCCGCCAAGGCCGCGCCCACCCCTGTCGCGCCGTCCCTGATTCATGGCGTCACCGTTCCGGACGCGTCCGCACGGCTGATCGACGCGATGTCCGAATACGGCGACTGACGGCATACGGCGACTGACAGCCACAACCGCTCGCTTCCGGCACCCTCGGGGAACCGGGTGCCCTCCTGCTCCGTCCCACCGTTGTCCGCACTCGCGGGACAGGCGATGACCGTGCGACGGTCATGGTGACGGCAACGCAGCCGAAGGAGCGATCCGGTGAGCACCGAGCGACCCGACAACGACGTGACTGCCCCCCGACGGCGGCGGTCGCCGCTGGCTGTGGCCTCGGTGGCGGCAGCGGTGCTGCTCGCCGGGGGCGGCAGTGCGTACTGGGCTGCCGCGGACGGCGGCAGCGGCAGCCGGGCGGGCAGCAGTGACCGCCCGCCTCCCCTGCTTGCGCTCGACGAGGGCGCGTCGAGCCCGACGGCACCCCCGGAGGGTATCGCCCCGGGCGAGCCCGACCCCAGCGGCGACGGCGTGGTCTACCGCGCGTCCGGCAAGCTGCCCGACGGCCCGGCCAAGGCCGCCGTCCACCGGGCGAAGGGCACCGTCTCCGCCGCCGAGGTGACCCGGCTGGCGAAGGTTCTGGGCCTGGAGGGCACTCCGCGGACCGAGGGCACGGCATGGAAGGTGGGGTCCGACGGGGACGGCTCGGGTCCGGTCCTGCGGGTGAACAAGCAGGCGCCGGGCACCTGGTCCTTCGCACGCTTCGGCTCCGGCGGAACCGACAACTGCCGGAGCACGACGGTGTGTGCGAACAAGGATGTGGCACCGGGCGGCACGGGATCGCCGGTGAGCGAGAACGCCGCCAAGGCCGCCGCCGTGCCGGTGCTGAAGGCGGCGGGCCAGGACGATGCCGTCCTCGACGCGTCCCAGCTCATGGGCTCGGTACGGGTGGTGAACGCGAATCCGGTGGTGGGCGGGCTGCCCACGTACGGCTGGGCAACCGGGATCCAGGTGGGATCCGACGGTCAGGTGGTCGGCGGCAGCGGTCAGTTGAAGAGCCTGGAAAAAGGTGCGGAGTACCCGGTGATCAGCGCGGACGATGCGCTGAAGCAGCTGAACAAGGCCGGCCGCGCGAACGCCTCACGGAGCCACATCGGCGGGTGCGCCACCCCCGTACCACTGGAGAAGGGCGAACCGAAGTCGCCGGCTGTCAGCTGCGGGACACGGACCGGAGCGGAGCGTGGGACGACGACCGTGACGGTCGACAAGGCGGTCTTCGGCCTTGCGATGCGGTACGTGGACGGGGAGCAGACACTCGTACCGTCATGGCTCTTCTCGGTGCGTCCGGCGGCGGGCGGGACGGGCGACACGGTGGCGCAGGTCGCAGTGGACCCGGACTCGCTGGCGAAGCCTTCTTCGAAGCACCCGGGGTCGGATTCGGGCGCGGGGGACGCGTCACGGTCCACGCACCAGCTGACCTCGTACACCGCGGACGGCCGGACGCTGAAGGTGACGTTCTGGGGCGGTGTGTGCAGTACGTACGCGGCGAGCGCGACCGAGACCGGGGACGCGGTGCGGGTGACGATCACCGAGTCGACCCCGGACCCGAAGAAGGTCTGCATCATGATCGCCAAGGAGCTGACGCGGACGGTGACGCTGGACGCCCCGCTGGGTGACCGGAAGGTGCTCGACGCGGCGGGCGGCACGGTGCCGCGCGGCTAGGGCGTGTGTCGGAAGTCCCGCCGTCCGCCCGAAGGGTGGGCCCGGCGGCGTCCGGTGCGTGCGATCGCGAGGCGGAGGGTCGTCCTCGT
>NZ_JBHVEE010000137.1:0-26632 GCF_042802415.1 Streptomyces sp. NPDC057486
GCGGCCACCGCATGGTCACCGACGGCATCGAGAAGAACACCCACGACAACCCCTTCGGCGCCGTCCTCTCCTTCCGCGGCACCGTCACCGACACCGTGCACACCCACACCCTGGGGGCGGCGATGCCGGACCTCTCCGATCTCTTCGAGGTCGGCGACTCCGGGAAGTTCTCCGTCGGCCAGTGGTGGGCCGTGGAGATCAACGCCCTGTCGGGGAAGTACGAGAAGGAGATCCAGCGTCTCGTCCAGGTCACCGATGTCGTCGACGCGACGCACATCCGGGTCAATTACCAGATCGGCTGGGACCTGGCAGCCGGCCGGACGCTCACCTGGACCAGGATCGAGCCCGTCGACCGCGCCCATGTCCGCAACCTCGTCTTCGAGGGCTGGGGCGAGGACGAGATGACCGGCTCGCACCCGGTCGCCTACGAGTACGCGGTGCGGTGCGACGTCTCCGGAATCGAGGCCGTCGGCACGTTCTGGCCGGTGGTGATGCGCCGCTGGTGCACGTACTACCGCACCGAGCAGTGCTCGCTGACCAACCCGAAGTCCGTCACCTACGGCGGCGCGGGCTATCTGACCCAGCAGATCTACTGCCTGTACGGGCATGTCGAGGACTGTCACACCTCCAACGCCCGCCACCTCAACGACTTCACGGCCTCCGCCTACTGCTACGTCACCAACTGCCACGGCGACGGCGACGACGAGGGACCGTTCGTGACGCACGGTCAGTTCGAGCACGACCTCGTCTACACGGGTAATTCCGGTCTGATGACGTTCGCCAACTCGGGCGCCGCCTGGGGCGGCCGGGCCAAGCGGATCACCGTACGCCGCCACGCGTGTTCCTGGTTCGTCGCCCGGGTGAAGATCACCGACCTGACGCTCGAAGACGTTCTGGTCATCGGCAAGAAGTCGCTCTCCGGCTCCGGAATGCTCTGGGTCAACGCCGACGGTGTGCAGCTGCGCGGGTGCACGGCGAGCGGGCCGCTGATCATCTCCCAGGCGTCCACGCTCTCCGCCCGGCCCAATGTGATCGCCGACTCGGCGTTCACGTTCGCGGCGGGCGCCGAGGTCACCCAGGCCAATGTGGCCGCCCCGGTCACCCTCGCACGGACGACGCTGAACGGCGTCGACGGTGCGGTGTTCAACGGAGCCGGGCGGCTCGTCCTCGACCAGTGCACCCTCACCGGCTCCAAGGACACCGCGCCCGTCTCGCTCGCGCACACCGACATCACCGTGGCCGGCGGCGAACTCCGCGACACCGGGCTGAAGTTGACCTCGGTCAAGGACCAGCGGCTGCGGATCGACGGTGCCCGGATCAACGGCACCAACAAGGACGGCGCGCTGCTGTCCCGTACCGGCACCGGCCGCACCGTCGACTGGCAGCTGTCCGGTCTCGACTCGACCGCCCCCAAGGACACCGCACATGTGCTGGTCACCGAGGGCCCCAACCGCTACCGGGCGACCGGCTCCACCTTCACGGGCGGCCGGCTCGAACTGCGGCCCGCGGCCTTCACCGGCTCCGGAAGCCATCTGCTGCACACCGGCTGCGTCGAGGACGGCACCGAGCGCACCGCGCTGCCGGACGAGGGCGGCCGCGTCGCCCACACCGCGGCCACGCTGCGGTTCTGACCGCACCACCGAACCCACCCACTGAGTCCCAGGGAACCCCCGTGTCCACGCATCCCCCGATCACCGGCCGGCCCGTCCGGGTCGCGCTCGTCGGCGCCGGCAACCGCGGTCTGACGTACGCCGAGTGGATCAAGGCGCACCCCGACCGCGCCGAACTCGTCGCCGTCGCCGACCCGCGCCCCACGGCGCGTGCCGCGGCGGGCGCGCCCCTGGAGTTCGACGACTGGCGGCCGCTCGTCGAGAACCGCATCGCGGACGCCGTCATCGTCGCCACCCAGGACCGCTTCCATGTGGAGCCGGTGCTGGCCCTCGCCGAGGCCGGTTACGCGATCCTCGCCGAGAAGCCGCTCGCCCCGACCGAGGACGAGACCCGGAAGATCGTCGAGGGCGTCGAGCGGGCCGGGGTGCTCTTCGCGGTCTGCCACGTCATGCGCTACACGCCCTACACCGACCTGGTGAAGGAGGTCGTGGACTCCGGCGTGCTCGGGCAGCTGGTCTCCCTCGACCATCTGGAACCGGTCGGCTGGTGGCACTACGCCCACAGTTACGTACGCGGTCCCTGGCGCAGCGAGAAGGACTCTTCGCCGATGCTGCTCGCCAAGTCGTGCCACGACCTGGACTGGATCACGTACATCATGGGCGGTCGGATCGAGCAGGTCACCGGCTTCGGCGGTCTGAAGCACTTCCGGCCGGAGAACGCCCCGGCCGGGTCCGCCGACCGCTGTCTCGACTGCGCGGTGGAGTCCGACTGCCCGTACAGCGCGCTGAAGCTGTACATGCCGACGCTGCGCGAGAAGGGCGCGGTCTGGCCGGTCACCCATGTCACCGAGGCGACCGACGAGGCCGGGCTGGTGCAGGCGCTGCGCGAGGGTCCGTACGGCGTCTGCGCGTACCGCAGCGACAACGACGTGGTCGACCACCAGGTGCTCGCCATGCAGCTGTCGGGCGGGGTGACCGCCACCTTCCAGATGGTGGCGTTCACCGAGCAGACCCATCGGCAGACCCGCATCTTCGGCTCGCACGGCTGGCTGCGCGGTGACGGCGAACGTGTCACCGTGCAGGACTTCCGTACCGGCGAGACGACTGTCCGCGAACTCGGGGCATCCGGTTCGAACGCCGCCGACGGGCACGGGGGTGGGGACGCCGCGCTGGTAGAGGCGTTCGTCACCGCCGTGGCCACCGGTGATGCCGGGGCCGTCCGCTCCGGTCCCGCCACGTCGCTCGGCAGCCATCTCGCGGCGTTCGCCGCCGAGCGCGCCCGGCACACCGGCACCGTCCAGTCGGTGCCGGCCAAGTGACATCCCCTCACCCCCGCCCCACCCTCACGTCCTCGGAGGACCACCTCATGTCCCGTCTCCTCAACCGCCGTTCCAGAGTCCGTGCCGTGGCCGCCCCCGTCCTGGCCACCGCGCTCGCCGTCGGTGTGCTGGCCGGCTGTTCCGGCAGCGGCAGCGACGACAAAACCGTCACCATGTGGACCTACCCGGTCATCTTCGACGAGGCCAAGAACAAGGCGTACTGGGACGGCCTGGTCAAGGCGTTCGAGAAGAAGCACTCCGGCGTCACGGTGAAGGTGGAGACCTTCCCGTGGGCCAACCGCGACACCGCGCTGGCCACGGCGATCGCCTCCGGCAAGGGCCCGGACGCGGTCTACCTGATCCCGGACCAGCTGCCGAAGTACGCCAAGAGCATCGTCCCGGCCGACGACTACATGCCGGCCGACGCCAAGTCGGACTACACGGACTTCGCGCTGAAGTCCGTCACGGTCGACGGCAAGGCGCTCGCCAGCCCGATCCTGACCAGCGCCAACCCGCTGATCTGCGACAAGCGGGTGTTCGCCGCGATCGGCGAGAAGACGTACCCGACGAGCTGGGCGGAGCTGGAGGCGCTGGCGCCGAAGCTCAAGAAGAAGGGCTACTACGCCACCAGCTACAGCGGCGACACCCAGCAGACGCTGAACATGACGTTCTACCCGCTGCTGTGGCAGGCGGGCGGCGACGTCTTCTCCGAGGACGGCAGGACGGTCACCTTCAACGACGCGGCCGGGGTCAAGGCCCTGACGTACCTGAAGAAGCTCGTCGACGGCGGCTACACCGACAAGGACCTGGTCACGACCACGCCGAAGCTGGAGCAGACACCGGTCGCCAAGGGCAAGGTGGCGTGCACCTGGCAGAACACCCCGGCGGACGTCGAGCCGTTCTGGGGCAAGGAGAACATCGTCGTCCAGCCGCCGCTGAAGGAGGCCGAGTCGATCGGTTACGGCACCGTGGGCGCACTGTCCATGCTGAAGGGCGCCGACAAGAAGAACACCGGCGACTGGCTGAACTTCGTCGCCGAGTCGCAGAACGCGGCCGGTCTGCAGAAGGCCGCGGGCTACTTCCCCGCCCGTAAGTCCGGTGGCGACCTGTACCCGGACGACGCGCTCCAGACGGCGGTCGGCGCGACTCTGCCGAGCATGACCGTGGGTCCGCTGCACGACAAGGCCCGCGAGGTCCAGGGCGTGCTCGCGCCGGAGATCCAGGCGGCGCTGCTGGGCAAGAAGAGCCCGCAGGAGGCACTGAACGCGGCGCAGAAGGCGGCGCAGGGAATGCTCGGCCGCTGAGCCGTGACGGGCGGGGGCCGACCGGCGCCCGCCCGTCACCGCGGGGCGCGGCGCGCTCCGCACCGAAGCCCCGCCGGGAGTCCGGAGCCACGAACCCGGACCCCCGGCGGACACCCCCGCGCAGCCGGCCCGGGCCCGCAGAGCTCACCCGGCGCCCCGTACAGCACCCGGCACCACACACAGCCGGCCCCCGCCCGGGCCCGGGCGTACACCCCCGCATCACCGGTACGGTTCCGCGCACCCCGCGCGGAACACCCGCGCAGCCCCCCGCGGGGGCCGCGCACCCATCGCAATTCCCTCGTCCCGCAAGGAGATCCCCGTGGCAGTCGTCGCGGAACCCACCCGCCGGGGCCGTCGCAGCGGGCCGCAGGCGCGCCGCGAGGCCCGGATCGGCCTGCTCTTCGTCCTTCCGTGTTTCCTGCTGTTCCTCGCCTTCCGGTTCGGTCCCGGCGTGGCCGGTGTGCTGATGAGCTTCACCGACTACTCCCTGACCGGCGGCGGCAGCTTCATCGGGCTCGACAACTTCACCCGCCTCTGGGACGACCCGCTGTTCTGGCAGGCACTGAAGGTCACCGTCCTGTACACCGTCCTCGCCGTGCCCGGCACGCTCATCGCGTCCGTGTCCCTGGCGCTGATCACCCGCCGTGCGTTCCGCGGCGCCAGATTCTTCCGTTCGGTGTTCTTCCTGCCGGTCGTCACCTCGCTGGTGCTGGCCGCGACCGTCTTCGTCTGGATCTTCTCGACCGGCGGCCCGTGGTCGACCCTGATGGGCTGGTTCGGGATGTCCGAGGGCTCCTGGCTCTCCGACGACGTCCTCGTCCTGCCCGCGCTCGCGATCGTCGGCGTCTGGTCCCGCTTCGGTTACGGGATGCTGATCCTCCTCGCCCGGATGCAGGACATCCCCCGGGAACTGGAGGAAGCCGCGCTCACCGACGGCGCGGGCCCCTGGCAGCGCTTCCGGTACATCGTGCTGCCGCAGCTCAAACCCGCTCTTTTCTTCCTCGCCGTGATCGAGACGACGGCCTCGTTCCAGGTCTTCGACGCCGTCTACACCATGACGGGCGGCGGGCCCGCCAACGCCAGCTACACGCTCGTCTTCCAGCTCTACGACGCGGGCTTCAAGTACTTCGACCTGGGTTACGCCTCCGCCATCGGCGTCGCACTGTTCGTGCTGACGGTGGTGGTCGCCGTGATCCAGCGCCTCGTGATCGGGAAGGACCAGTGACCATGACCGCAACACCCGTGGAGACCGAGAAGAAGTCGCCCGCACCCCAGGCGCCCGCCGGACCCGACCGGGCCGCCCGCCGCGCCGGACGCAAGCTGCGCAAGCTGTCCGAGCAGGACACCGTCCCGCACGGCATGCGCGCCACCCCGGCCGGCCGGATCGCCCGCGGCTTGCTGCTGACGGCGGCCGCGATCGTGACGATCTTCCCCTTCTACGCGATGGTCGTGCTCTCCCTGAAGCCGTCCGCGGCGGTCGAGTTCCCCGGCAGCCTGCTGCCCTGGCCACTGACCGGCGAGGCGTACGGCACCGTCATGAACGCCCAGGACGTGCCGCGCTGGCTGGTCAACACCCTGATCTACTCCGTCGTCTCGGTCGTCGGCGTGCTGCTGCTCGCCTCGCTCGCCGGGTACGCGTTCGCCAAGAAGCGGTTCCCCGGCCGGGAAACCATGTTCTGGTCGTTCCTGTCGATGGTGATGGTCCCCTACCACGTCACGATGATCCCGACCTTCGCGATGATCGCGAAGCTCGGCGGAGTCGACACGTACTGGGGTCTGATCGTGCCGACCCTGGCCAACGCCCAGGCGGTCTTCCTCATGCGGCAGTTCATCCAGGGGCTGCCCGACGAACTCTTCGAGGCGGCCCGCCTCGACGGCTGCAACGAATGGCAGATCTTCCACCGGATCGTGCTGCCGCTGCTGAAGCCGATCCTCGCCACGCTCGGCGTGTTCGTCTTCCTGTGGCACTGGAACGACTTCCTCTGGCCGCTCGTCATCGGCCAGTCCACCGATATGCGCACCCTCACCGTCGGCATCGCCTCGCTCCAGCAGCAGAACGTGCCGCTCAATGTGGTGCTCTCCGGCTCCGTCATCGCGTTCGTGCCCATCTTCGCCGCGTACATGGTGGGCCAGCGCTACTTCACCGAGGGCGTCACCGCGTCCGGAATCAAGGGATAGCCACGCATGTTCACCGATGAGGCCGCTCTCGAAGAGCGGCTCGCCACCCCCTCCCCCGCGCTCGTCGCCGACCTCGGCCGCCTCGAAGGCGATCTGCTGGTCCTCGGCGCGGGCGGCAAGATGGGCCCCAGTCTGTGCCGGCTGGCCCGGCGTGCGCTGGACGCCGCCGGACGTACGGACACCACGGTGTACGCCGTGTCCCGCTGGTCGGACCCGTCCGCCGCCGAGGAACTCGGCAGAGCAGGGGTCCGTACCGTCGCCTTCGACCTGATGGACCCGGCCGCCGATCTGGCGGAGCTGCCCGACGCCGGGAACGTCGTCTTCATGGTCGGCGCCAAGTTCGGCTCGGCCGGGGCGCCTTCGCACGCCTGGGCGGTCAATGCCGCCATGCCGGACCGGGTGGCGCGCCGCTGGTCCGACTCGCGGATCGCGGCGTTCTCCACCGGCAATGTGTACCCGCTGGTGCCCGTCTCCTCCGGCGGCTGCACCGAGACCGACCCGGTCGGGCCGGTCGGCGAGTACGCCATGTCCTGCCTGGGCCGTGAGCGGATCTTCGACCACGCCGCGCTGACCCGCGGCACGTCGGTCGCCACCATCCGCCTCAACTACGCGGTCGACCTGCGCTACGGCGTTCTCGCCGACATCGCGTACCGCGTGCAGGCGGGCGAGCCCGTGGATGTGACGACCGGTCATGCGAACGTGGTGTGGCAGGGGTACGCCAACGAGGTCGCGCTGCGCTCGCTGCTGCATGCCACCGACGGCCAGGCGTTCACCCTCAACCTCACCGGCCCCGAGACCGCTTCGGTGCGCCGGATCGCCGAGTGGTTCGGCACCGAGTTCGGCCGGGAGCCGGTGTTCGAGGGCGAGGAAGCGTCGACGGCGCTGCTCTCCGACGCCGGCCGCTGTCATGCTCTCTTCGGCTACCCGGACGTCACCCTGCGCACGCTCGTCGAGTGGCAGGCCGACTGGCTGCGCCGCGGGCTGCCGCTGTCCGGCAAGCCCACCAAGTTCCAGGTCCGTGACGGAAGGTTCTGATCCACTCCATGTCCACTCCCTCCACCGCGGCCACGGCCACCCCCTCCCTCGAGGCGCTCGCCCGGGGGGCGGTGATCCCCGCCCACCCGCTCGCACTGCACGACGACGGTACGTTCGACGAGCGGCGTCAACGTGCACTGACCCGCTACTACCTGGCGTCCGGTGCCGGCGGTGTCGCCGTTGCCGTGCACACCACCCAGTTCGAGATCCGGGAGCCCGAGGTCGGTCTCCTGGGGCCGGTACTCGAACTCGCCGCCGAGACCATCGACGCCGAGGCGGGCCGCCCCTTCATCAAGGTCGCCGGCGCCTGCGGCTACACCGCGCAGGCCGTCGCCGAGGCCGAGACCGCCGCCGCGCTCGGCTATGATGCCGTGCTGCTCAGCCCGGCCGTGCCGGGCGCCGACGAGAAGGGTCTGCTGGAGCGGGCCCGCGCGGTCGGCGAGGTGCTGCCCGTGATCGGTTTCTACCTCCAGGAGGCCGTCGGCGGGCGCTATCTCTCCCCGGCGTTCTGGTCGGCCTTCACCGATCTGCCGTCCACGGTCGCCGTGAAGGTCGCACCGTTCGACCGGTACCGCACCGCGGACGTCGTGCGGGCGGTGGCCGCCGCCGACCGCGCCGACGAGGTGGCGCTCTACACCGGCAACGACGACGACATCATCGGTGACCTGCTCACCCCGTACGAGACGGCGAACGGCACGCGGCGCTGGTTCGCGGGCGGGCTCCTCGGCCAGTGGGCCGTATGGACCAGCTCCGCCGCCACCCTCCTCGACGACGTCCGCGCGGCCCGCGCCGGCGACCACGCGGCGACGGTGCGCTGCCTGGCCCGCCGCTCCGAGCTCACGGACGCCAACAGCGCGGTCTTCGATGTCCGCGGCGCGTTCCGCGGCTGCATCGCAGGCGTGCACGAAGTGCTGCGCCGACAGGGCCTGTTGGCGAACATCCGATGCCTGGACCCGGCCGAGACGCTCTCCCCCGGACAGGCGGACGAGATCACCCGGGTGGCCGCGGCCTACCCCTGGCTGACCGATGACGCCTTCATTGCGGAGCACCTCGATGCCTGGCTCTCCTGACCGCCCCCGGGTCGTCGTCGCCGTACCGCCCCAGTTGCGCGCCCAGTTCTTCACCGGCACGGTCTGGCAGGAGCTGGCACGGGCGGCGGAGCTGACCGTCCTCGACGAGCACTCCGACCGGGCGGCGTTGGCAGCGGCGCTGCCCGGCGCCCGGGCGCTGATCCTCTCCTGGCGCGCCCCCAAGGTCGACGCCGAACTCCTGGCGGCGGCCGACCGGTTGGAGCTGGTGGCGCACACCGGCTCGGCCGTCGCCCCGTACGTCACCGAAGAGGTGTTCCGGCGAGGGATCCGTGTCACCCAGGCCGGGGACGAGATGGCCTGGCCGGTCGCCGAGGTCGCACTCGCCTTCACCCTGTCGCTGCTCCACCGCATCCAGCGCTTCGACCACGCGCTGCGGGGCGGCGCCGAGTGGGCGGCGGCGAGCGAGGCCCCGCCCCGCCACGAGATCCACGGCAGCGACATCGGGGTGATCGGCGCGTCACGTACCGGGCGGGCGTACATCGCTATGGTGCAGGCGATGGGCGCGCGGGTCTCCGTCACCGACCCGTTCCTGTCCGGGACGGACGCCAGGGCACTCGGCGTGGAGTCCGTCCCTCTGGACACACTCCTGTCGCGCAGCCGGATCGTGGCCGTGCACGCGCCGGTGACGCAGGAGACGCATCGGATGATCGGCGCCGGACAGCTGGCGCTGATGCCGGACGGGGCGGGCCTGGTGAACACGGCGAGGTCATGGCTGGTCGACGAGGACGCGCTGCTCGCCGAACTGCGGTCGGGCCGGCTCGATGCGGCGATCGATGTGTTCGACGCCGAGCCGCTGCCGTCGGACCACCCGTTCCGCGCCCTGCCGAATGTGCTGCTGACCCCGCATCAGGCAGCGGGCAGTGTCGAGTGCCGGCAGCGGCTCGGCGCCAGTGCGGTCGGCGAGGTGCTGCGGCTGCTCGCCGGGCAGCCCCCGGCCCATGCGGTCACCGTCGATGCCCTGACCCGCCTGCACTGATCCACCGCGTCGTTCCCCTCACCCCTCAGGAGAGTTCACCCCATGCGATTGATGCGCATCGGCGAGCCGGGCCATGAGCGTCCGGTCCTCGTCCGCCCCGAAGGCCGCCACTACGACCTGTCGGGCGTCACCGACGACATCGACGGCGTGTTCCTCGCCGCGCTCACCGAGAAGCCGGGCCTGATCCCCGCCGAGTCGAAGCTCCCGGAGACCGACATCACCGGGCAGCGGATCGGCGCTCCCGTCGCCCGTCCGCACGCGCTGCTCTGCATCGGCCAGAACTACGCGGCCCATGCCGCGGAGTCCGGGGCCGAGCCGCCCGAGCAGCCGATCCTCTTCTACAAGTCGCCGAACACGATCGTCGGCCCGTACGACGAGGTCCTCATCCCCCGCGGTTCGAAGAAGACCGACTGGGAGGTGGAGCTGGCCGTCGTCATCGGCCGCCGCGCCGCCTACCTCGACTCGCCGGCCGACGCCGCCTCGTACATCGCCGGTTACGCCGTCAGCAACGACGTCTCGGAACGCGCCTTCCAGCTGGAGGAGTCGGGTGGCCAGTGGTCCAAGGGCAAGAGCTGCGCCACGTTCAACCCGCTGGGCCCGGTGCTGGTGACGGCCGACGAGGTCGGCGACCCGCAGCAGCTGCGGCTGCGCAGTTTCGTCAACGGGGAGCCTCGGCAGGACTCCAGCACCGCGGACATGATCTTCAGCGTGGCGCATCTGGTGCACCATCTGTCGCAGTATCTGGTGCTGGAGCCCGGGGACATCATCAACACCGGTACGCCGCAGGGCGTGGCGCTGTCCGGTCGCTTCCCGTACCTGGGACCGGACGATGTGATGGAGGTCGAGGTCTCCGGACTGGGCCGGCAGCGCAGCGTCTGCCGGCCCGCGTAACGCCGCTCAGTCCTCCGGAAGTTCGACCGGGGCGATGTCGTCGAAGACGTCGCCGGGGCCGGGGTTCGTCGCGTCCGTGGCACCGCCGAAGTGGTTCATCACACCCCATACGGCGTTGAGCGCGGTCTGCACGGCGCCCTCGGCCCACCCGGCCGTCCAGGAGATGTCGTCGCCCGCGAGGAAGAGTCCCCGCTTGTCGGCGGGCAGCCGGTCCTGCATGAAGTGGGTGAACAGCCGCCGCTGGTAGCGGTAGTGGCCCGGCAGGTTGGCCTTGAACGCACCCATGAAATAGGGCTCGTTCTCCCAGGAGACGGTCACCGGGTTGCCGATGATGTGCTTCCTGATGTCGACGTTCGGGTAGATCTCGCCGAGCGACTTCAGCATCACTTCCATGCGCTCGTTCGGGGAGAGCGGCAGCCACTTCAGGCTGTCGTCGCACCAGGTGTACGAGAGGCAGATGACGGCCGGCCTGTCCGGCCCGTCGTCGAGAAGGTACGTGCCCCGCGTCATCCGGTCGGTGAGCGTCATCGACATGGTGTCGCGCCCCGTGACCTCGTCCTTGTCCAGCCAGAACGGCCGGTCGACGGGCACGAACAGCTTCGACGACTCCATGTAGTGGGTCCGCTCCATCGCCGTCCAGTGGTCGATGGGGAACAGCTCGTCGTCGCAGGCGATCTTGGAGAGCAGCAGCCAGGACTGCCCCGTGAAGATCGCCGCCCGGAAGGTGCGGATGTCGCCGGTCGCGTCGGTGACGGTGATCCGGTTCCCGGCGGTGCGGTGCAGCCGGGTCACGGCGGGACGGGGCTCCCCCTCGTGCAGCGAGGACAGCGAGGTACCGAGCGGCCAGTGCACGATCTTCTGCGGCTCGCGGTCCCAGAGCCGCAGCGGGAGCTGCTGGCTGCCGCCGACGATGCCGCGGTGGTGGTCGTCGGCCTCGGTGTAGACGACCCGCAGGATCTCCAGGATGGAGTTGGGGAAGTCGGTGTCCCAGCCGCCGGTGCCGAACCCGACCTGGCCGAAGATTTCGCGGTGCCGGAACGACTTGAAGGCGTCGGAGGCGCAGAGGAAGCCGTAGAAGGTCTGGTTGTCGAGCTTCTCGACGAGCTTCGCCCAGATCTCCCTGATCCGCGGGACGTCGCGCTCGCGCATCGCCCGGTTCATGTCGGAGAAGTCGGCGCCCTCCTCCAGGCAGGCGTTCCAGGCGTCCATCACGTCACGGTAGACCTGCGGGAGGTCGTCGATCGTCTCCGCGTAGTGCGACTCGCCCTTGAGGTCGACGACGGTCGACGGGGTGGTCGGCGCGAGCGGGTTGGGGAACGGGCTGGTCTCCAGGCCCACCAGGTCGATGTAGTGCTGCAGCGCGGTGGACGACGGCGGGAAGCGCATCGCACCCATCTCGGCGGTCAGCGAGGGGTCGCACCCGTCGAAGCCGACCGTACGCAGGCGGCCGCCTATCCGGTCCGCCTCGTAGACGACGGGCTTGAGGCCCATCTTCATCAGCTCGTACGCCGCCACGATGCCGGAGAGCCCGCCACCGATGACCGCCACCTCGGCGCCGTGCTCGGTCGCCGGTATCTGCCCCAACCCCGCGGGGTGCGCCAGGAAGTCGTCGTACGCGTAGGGGAAGTCCGGACCGAACATGGTGATCGGCGGCTGCGCGTCGGTGTGCTGGACGGCGTTGGGCACCGTGGACGTCATGGGGTGGGGACTCCTTGCGAGGGCAGTGGAAGAGAGAGGCGCCGAGGACTCAGACGAGGGAGCCGTACAGACCGGGCCGGCGGTCGTGCAGATACGGGTTGGCGGCGCGCGACGCGCTCAGGAACTCCGGGTCGACCTCGCCGATCACGAGTTCCTCGCCACGTCCGGCGCGGGTGCGGACGGTGCCGTCGGGGCCGGCCAGACAGCTCAGCCCGACGAACTCGAACTCGCCTTCCGGGCCGGTCCTGTTGACGTACGCGACATACATCTGGTTCTCGAAGGCGCGGACCGGCACGACGGACTCGGGGACGAACTGGAAGGGGTGCATCTGCGCGGTCGGCACCAGCAGCAGATCGGTGGCGGCGAGGGCGTGCGCCCGTACGTTCTCGGGGAACTCGACGTCGTAACAGATCATGATCCCGATGCGTACGCCGTCCAGTTCGGTCTGGACGACGGTCTGCTCGCCGGGGGTGAACCACTGCTGCTCGAAGCAGCCGAAGAGATGAGTCTTGCGGTAGTTGGCGAGCCGGGTGCCGTCGGGGCCGATCAGTTGCGCGGAGTTGAAGATCAGCTCGTCCGCGCGCTCCGGGTACCCGTAGAGGACCGCGAGCCCGTGCCGTACGGCGATGGAGGCGACGGCCTGCGCGGAGGCGCCTTCGGCGGGCTCGGCCAGCAGGGGTACGTCGTCGCCGATGGCGTACCCGGTCAGGAACAGCTCGGGGCAGACGAGCAGCCGCGCCCCGGCGGCTGCCGCGCGCTCTGCCGCCTCGTCGAGGGTCTTGATGTTCTCGGCCACCGAGCCCGGACGTCCGGAGCTCTGGAGCAGGGCGGTGCGCAACGGCGGCATGGCTGACCTCGGGCAGTGCGGGCGGGGCGGGGACGTATAGACGGTACGGGCCGGTAATCCGGCCGGACAAGGCGCGAGCGTTGCGCGCCGACCGTCGATCCATTGCGCAATTCGCCGGTCCGGCGGCGATTCGTTGCGTGGAGCGTCTGTGCAGGTCACAGGGGTGATATCGGTCTCGGGTCGGAGTGGGTTCCCGCCGCGCGGCGGAGAGCGGACGGGGACCTCGGCGCGATGTGCGGCGGCGGTCCCGCCGGAAGAGTGGGAGCCGTCCGAGCGACTCCCGCTCCGCCCTACGGAAGGCCTGTCATGAACCGCATCGCGCACATCCGCACCCGGCTCGCCGCGATCGCAGCGGCGCTGCTGATCACCACGGGCGCCGCCGGCTCGGCGGCGGCACTCGGCGACCGGGCCCCCGGAACTGCGAAGGGCCAGCGGGAAGCGGCAGCCCTGACCGGTACGGCGAAGCTGTACCGCCCGGCCGGGGACGACATCACCTTCACCTTCGACGCCCACCTCGCCGCGAAGGACAACATGCACCCGGATCGGGCGTACGGTACTTTCCGCTTCCGCCACGTCTTCCCGAACGGCACGTCCGGCTGGGCCGAGGGCTCGGTGGACTGCCTGGTCACCGGCGGCAAGGTGGCCGTGGTCACCGGCGTCATCACGGCGACCGACATCGGCATCAAGGGCAAGCGGGTCGGCATGTCGGTCCACGACCTGGGCAACCACGACCGGCTGGGGTACAGCTGGCTGAACCAGGAGGCGGAGGACCACCTGCCCCCGTGCATGTCCTCGGCCCCGTTCGAGAAGGTCCAGGCGGGCACCGGCGACTTCACGGTGCTGCCCTGGCACCCGGAGTACGAGCAGAAGGGCTGACGCCCGCCCGCCGGATCAGCCCGGCGTCCCCGAGGAGTACCGCCGCAGCAGCGGCGACAGCACCAGCACGGACTTGGTTCGCTCCACATAGGGCTCGCCCGCGATCCGCTCCAGCACCTGCTCGAAGTGGCGCATGTCGGCGGCGAAGACCTGGACGATCGCGTCGGCCTCCCCGGTGACCGTGGAGGCCGAGGCGATCTCGGGGTAGCGCGCCAGACCGCTCTTGATCGCTTCCGGGGAGGTGTTGCGGCTGCAGTAGATCTCGATGAAACCCTCGGTCTCCCAGCCGAGCGCCGCAGGGTCCACCCGCACGGTGAATCCGGTGATGGCCCCCTCCGCACGCAACCGGTCGACCCGGCGTTTCACCGCGGGCGCGGACAGGCCAATGATCGCGCCGATGTCGGCGTAGGAGCGGCGGGCGTCCTCGGCGAGGGCGTGGACGATGCGTTCGTCGAGATCGTTCAGTCGCACTTCAGGTGGATCACTTCTCTGCGATGGCCGGTCGGGGCGTCGGCAGCACGGTGCCGCAACCGAAGTAGAACACGTGGTGGTGGGCGGGGCCGTACGGACGTCGGCGCGGTGCGACGGGGTAGGGGTGGAGTGCGTACCCGGCGAATGGAGCTCCGATGACCTGGCTCGACCCCGACCCCTTCCTGCGAGGTGTCGCCTGGCGGGACGGCGTGTGCCCGGTCCGGGCCGACCCGGCCGATCTGGCGCGGCTGCCGTGGGACACCGCGGAGCGGGCGCTGCTGCCGACCGGGGTCCGGCTGGAGTTCCTGGCTCCGGGAGCGCGTGCGGTGGAGATCCGCTACCGCGCCGCGGCCCGGGGCGCGGCGGACGGCCGGGCCGGGCTCTTCGCACTGTGGCAGGGCGGGCAGTGTCTGGCGGAGGTCCTCGCCGGGCCCGCCGACGAGGCCGTCACCGTGATCGGACTCCCGCCGGGGGAAGGCCCGTTCACCGTCCATCCGCCGGAGACGCTGGGCCCGGCGATCCTGGGGCTGCGGGCGGTGGGCGGGGCCCTGCTGCCCGCCCCGGCGCGGCCGCGGTGGGTGGTCCACGGGGACTCGATCACCGAGGGCTGGTGGTCGACGCGCCCCGCCCACGCCTGGCCCGCGGTGGCGGGCCGCGCGCTGGGCCTCGACCCGGTCAACCTGGGGTACGCGGGTTCGGCGCGCGGGGAGTTGTGCGTCGCCGAGCAGATCGCCGGGCTCCCGGCCGATCTGCTGACGCTGGCCTTCGGTACGAACTGCTGGTCGTCGGTACCCTTCTCGGCGCCGCTGCTGTACGAGACGGTGCGCGCCTTCGTCGCCCTGGTGCGCGCGGGCCACCCGGGGACGCCGATCCTGCTGGTCTCCCCGCTCCTGCGCCCGGACGCGGAGGACACCCCGAACGCACTCGGAGCCACGCTGTCCGAGCTGCGGACGGCGCTGGAGCGGGCCGGCGCGAGCCTCGTCCGGGCAGGGGACGCCCGGCTGTCGGTGCTGCCTGGACGGGATGTCCTGGGCCCGGAACACCTGATGGACGGCCTCCACCCGGACGACAGCGGCCACGCCCTGCTGGCGGCGGCGGTCGCAGATGCCCTCGCCCCGTACGTCCCCTGACGACGGAGGACGCCCGGGCCGCACCGGCGGCCCGGGCGCATCCCCTGTGAACGACCCTGCGGGTCAGCACACCCAGGGCCCCTCGTGTGGATCATGCTGGGCCCACGGGGTCCTTTGCCCCGTCGCACCCGACGACGCTCCTCATGGGGCAAACATCGCCGGTCGAGGCACTAGCTCCAGCTGGCGTGCAGCGGCTTGCCCTCGGCGTAACCGGCGGCGCTCTGCACACCGACGACCGCCTTCTCGGCAAACTCCTCCAGGGACGCCGCACCGGCGTATGTGCAGGAGGAGCGGACGCCCGCGATGATCGAGTCGATCAGGTCCTCGACGCCGGGACGGACAGGGTCCAGGAACATCCGCGAGGTGGAGATGCCCTCTTCGAAGAGCGCCTTGCGGGCCCGGTCGTACGCGGACTCGTCCGACGTACGGTTCTTCACGGCGCGCGCGGACGCCATACCGAAGGACTCCTTGTAGTACCGGCCGTCGGCGGACTGCTGGAGGTCGCCGGGCGACTCGTACGTACCGGCGAACCAGGAGCCGATCATCACATTGGACGCGCCGGCGGCGAGCGCCATGGCGACATCGCGCGGGTGGCGGACGCCGCCGTCGGCCCAGACGTGCTTGCCGTGCTTCTTCGCCTCGGCGGCGCACTCCAGCACCGCGGAGAACTGCGGCCGTCCGACACCGGTCATCATCCGCGTGGTGCACATGGCACCGGGGCCGACCCCGACCTTGATGATGTCCGCGCCGGCCTCGATGAGGTCGCGCACGCCCTCCGCGGCGACGACGTTGCCCGCGACGATCGGCACCTGCGGGTCGAGCGCCCGGACCGCGCGGACCGCGCTGATCATGGACTCCTGGTGGCCGTGCGCCGTGTCGACGACGAGCGTGTCGACGCCCGCGTCGAGGAGTTGCTTGGCCTTGCCCGCGACATCGCCGTTGATCCCTACGGCGGCGGCTATCCGCAGCCTGCCGTCGGCGTCGGTGGCCGGGGTGTAGAGCGTGGCGCGGAGCGCAGCCTTGCGGGTGAGGATGCCGACGAGCCTGCCGTCCGCGTCGACCGCCGGGGCGAGCTTGCGGTTGGCGCCGTCGAGCTTGTTGAACGCGTCGCGCGGGTCGATGTCCGCGTCGAGCAGCACGAGGTCCTTGGACATGACCACGGAGAGCTGGGTGAAGCGGTCGACACCGGTCAGGTCGTGGTCGGTGACGACACCGACGGGCCGCTGCTCCTCGTCGACGACGACGCCCGCGCCGTGGGCACGCTTCGGGAGCAGGGACAGGGCGTCGGCGACCGTCTGGCCCGGGGCGAGCACGATCGGCGTGTCGAGCACGAGGTGGCGCGTCTTCACCCAGGAGATGACGTCGGTGACGACATCGATCGGGATGTCCTGCGGAATGACGACCAGACCGCCGCGGCGGGCGATCGTTTCGGCCATCCGGCGGCCCGCGATCGCCGTCATGTTGGCGACGACGAGCGGGATGGTCGTACCGGATCCGTCCGGCGAGGAGAGGTCGACCCCCTGGCGGGAACCGACCGCTGAGCGGCCCGGAACCATGAAGACATCGTCGTACGTGAGGTCGTACGGGACCGCGGGGGACTGTGTATAACGACCGGTGCCGGGTTCAAGAAAACGCATAACACTCATATTTTCACGCGAAACGGCGCAGGTCGCTGCCACGAAGACACAGCAAATGACCCCCGCGTTCGTACGTTCCTCCAGGGAGCGAGTGCGGGAGCCCCGGGCAAGTGAAACCTGCCTTGCCCGGGGACCTTACCCGAATGGCATGCGAAGCATTCCGATCATCTTCCCTGGACCTGGTGACAAGGGGTCAGGTAGCTTCAAATGCGCAGGTCCCGCGGGCCACGAATACGTCCCGAGGAACAGGTGGAACGGCCCCAACTTCCGTCATACGTACGACCGGAGAGGATCCAGACCCACCCGTGGAGAACGAACTGCCGGACATTTACTGCCCGTTCCCCCAGCGGACGAATCCGCACGTCGCGCACACCCGTGAACACCTCGACAAATGGACGCGCAACACCGGTCTGGTGCACCGCGATTCAGCCAGAGAGCGCTTCGAGCAAGCCGACTTCGGCGCCTTCGTCGGCATGGTGTATCCGACCGCGAATGAGCACAATCTCGACCTCGTCGCCGACTGGTTCGTGTGGCTGTTTCTCGTCGACGACCAGCTCGACGACGGCCATCTCGGCCGCAGCCCGGAGCGGGTGCGGGACGTGGTCACTCTGATGCGCAGCGTGGTCGAGGGCACCGGAACCGGCCCACTGCCGGACGAGGACCTCCCGGCCGCCGTGGTCGCCCTGGCCGACCTGTGGGAACGTACGACACCGAACGCGGCGGCGCACTGGCTCCGGCGCTTCGCCTGGCACCTGGTCACCTACCTCACCACGGCCACCACCTGGGAGGCGGGGAACCGGGCGGACGGTGTCGTGCCGTCCGAGGACACCTACATCGCCAAGCGGCGGCACACCGGCGCGATACATGTCTGCATGGACCTGATCGAGATCGTGGCCGGCATCGAGGCGCCCGAGTCGATCCACAACGATCCCCGGTTCATCGTCGCCGTGGAAACCTCGTGCAACGTCGTGTGCTGGGCCAACGACGTGTACTCGTACGAGAAGGAACAGGTGCTCGGCGAGATCCACAACCTCGTCCATCTGGTCCGGCACCACCGCGGTTACGGAAAGCAGCAGGCGCTCGAGCACGTCTGCGCGGAGATCGCCACCGAGACCGAGCGCTTCCTGGCGGCCGAGGGCGAACTGCTCATGGCCTACCCCCAGCTGTCCGGGATGCTCCTCCCGTACCTGGACGGGATGCGGAGCTGGATGCGCGGCAATCTGGACTGGTCGCGGCAGACCCCGCGCTACAACCCGGCCGACGTCAACCAGTACAAGGCGCCGGAGCAGTACCTGGAGGCGACGGTCCTGGGCATCGGACCGGAACCCGCCGACTGCGGGGCCGAGGGACGCATCGACTGACGATCGCGCAGAAAAGAGCAGGACAGTCAGGACTGTACGGAGAAAGCCGGGTGCGCGTGCCGCACCCGGCTTTCTGCTGGCCCTGCGTCCTCACGACGATCTCGCAGAGGTGCGTGCCGGGCCCTCGCGAGCCGACCTGATCCGAACGAGAGGCCCTAATCGCCGTCCGGGTCGGCGCGCTCCAGCGCGGGCCGCTGCGGCGCCGCCGACTCCGTCAGCAGGTAGTCGGCGGCGGCCGTGTCCGTCACCAGGCTGGTGACCAGACCGGACCGCAGGACCGCCCCGATCGCCGCCGCCTTGCGCTGGCCGCCCGCGATCGCCACCACCTCGGGGATCCGGCGCAGCCGGTCCGCCTCGACCGTGATGCACCGCTCCCCCAGGTCGCGGCCGACCCGGCGCCCCTCCGTGTCGAAGAGGTGGGCGGACATCTCGGCGGCGACGCCCAGCGACGCGTAGTGCGCCCGCTCCTCGTCCGTGAGCATGTCGTGGACGGTGGAGATACCCGGCTCCCACGAGCCGATGGAGACCGCGGCGACCGTCACCTTGTCGAAGTATTCGAAGGCACGGGCGATGCCGGTCTGGTGACGCAGCGCGGCGGCCGTGGCCGGGTCGGGCAGCAGCATCGGCGCATAGATCGGGTGGGCCTCGCCACCGGACACCTGGGCGGCCCTGCGGACCGCCTCGACCGAGCCGCGCTCGGCCGTTCCCGCGTCGTACACCCCGGTCAGCTGGACGACCGTGCACGGCGGCAGCCGGTCGAGGGCCGCCGCCATGTGAATGGTGGACCGGCCCCAGGCCAGGCCGAGCACATCGCCCTCGTTCACCAGTTCGCCCAGGAGGTCGGCCGCGACCTCGCCCAGGTTCTCCGGGTCCGGGGCGTCGTCCTCCTCCTCTGCCGGAGATTCGACGACGACCGCATGCCGAAGCCCGTAGCGGGCCCGCAGCGCGTCGGAGCGCTCCGCGTCCAGTTCTGCGGGGACCCGGATCTCGATCCGTACGAGGTCACGCTCAAGGGCTGTCTCCAGGACCCGGGCCACCTTGAAGCGGCTGACGCCGAACTCCTCGGCGATCTGGATCTTCGACTTCCCCTCAAGGTAGAAGCGACGGGCCATGGCCGCCGCCTGCACCAGCTCCGCGGGCCCCATCCGCAGGGCGGACCTGCCCGCCGACATTGCAGACACCGCGATCTCCTCACTGCTGTTCACACGCTCGATACGCCGTTCATCCTGTCAGATACGGCAATCCTTGATCGGTCCCGTCGGACCGCGTTCATCTGCACGTGGCCGGGCCGACCGGCAATCGGGGGCCGGAGTCGGTCCTGTCGTCACTGCCGACGTCCCCGCCGGCTTCAGTGGTTGCACGCCCAGGCCGCCGAAGCGATGGTCCCGGCCGCCTTGGTACGCAGAGCGCGTACCGCCTCGGCCGGGTCATTGGCCCCGTACACCGCCGAGCCGGCGACGAAGACGTCCGCACCGGCCTCGGCGCACCGCTCGATGGTCGACTCCGAGACGCCGCCGTCGACCTGCAGCCACAGCTCCAGACCGTGCTTGGAGATCAACTCACGGGTGCGGCGGATCTTCGGCAGCATGATGTCGAGGAAGGCCTGGCCGCCGAAGCCCGGCTCCACCGTCATGATCAGCAGCATGTCGAGCTCGGGCAGCAGGTCCTCGTACGGCTCGATGGGCGTCGCCGGCTTGAGCGCCATCGAGGCGCGGGCGCCCTTGGCCCGGATCTCCCGCGCCAGCCGTACGGGCGCCGCCGCGGCCTCCACGTGGAAGGTGACGGAACCGGCACCCGCCTCGACGTACTGCGGCGCCCAGCGGTCCGGATCCTCGATCATCAGATGGCAGTCCAGCGGCGTGTCCGTGGCCCGGCTCAGCGATTCCACGATCGGCACGCCGAGTGTCAGGTTGGGCACGAAGTGGTTGTCCATCACGTCGACGTGGAGCCAGTCGGCGCCTTCGACGGCCGTCGCCTCCTCGGCGAGACGGGCGAAGTCGGCGGACAGGATGCTCGGGTTGATCTGGGCCATGTGCCAAGCCTGCCACGTTCCGCGGCACTTCCCTGCCTCGGTGCCCCCCAAAGCCTCACGGGATCATTACGGTTCGCGCAATCCCGGCGAATCGGCCCGCACCAAGGCCCCGGAAGGGTTCCGTCAGGCCGTACGACGCAGCAGCGCGAGGTACATCGCGTCCGTGCCGTGCAGATGCGGCCACAACTGGACGTCGGGTCCGTCGCCCAGCGCGGGCACACCCGGCATCAGCGGACGCGCGTCCACCCACTCCGCCTCGACCGGTTCACCGCCCCGTCCCTTGAGTACGTCGTCGACCACCACCCGGGTCTCCGCGAGATGCGGCGAGCAGGTCGCGTAACCGACGATGCCGCCGATCCGCACGGCCTTCAACGCCTCCCGCAGCAGACCGCGTTGCAGCGGCGCGAAGTTCTCCAGGTCCTCGGCGCGGCGGCGCCAGCGGGACTCCGGGCGGCGGCGCAGCGCGCCGAGGCCCGAGCACGGTACGTCCATCAGGACCCGGTCGAAGACGCCGGGCCGCCACGGCGGGCGGGTGCCGTCGGCGGTGATCACCTGGTACGGGCCGGGGTTGCCGACCAGCGCCCGCTCCACGAGACGGGCCCGGTGCGGCTGCTTCTCGGCGGCCAGCAGGGCGGCTCCGCGTTCGGCGGCGAGGGCAGCGAGCAGGGCGGCCTTGCCACCCGGTCCGGCGCACCCGTCCAGCCAGCGGCTGTCGCTGCCGTCCACCGGCGCATTGGCGAGGGCCGTGGCCACCAGCTGGCTGCCCTCGTCCTGGACCCCGGCGCGGCCCTCCTGCACGGCGCCCAGGGCGCCGGGCTCGCCGCCCTCCGCCATCCGTACGGCATAGGGGGACCAGCGGCCGGGGAGGCCGTTCTCGCCGCCGAGGGCCGTGAGCAGTTCCTCGGTGGTGGACCGGCCGGGGCGGGCGACGAGGGTGACCTCGGGCCGCTCGTTGTCGGCTTCGAGGAGGTCCTCGATCCCGGCGCGGCCGCCGCCCAGCGCATCCCAGAGCGCGGAGACGATCCAGCGCGGATGCGAGTGCACGACCGCCAGGTGGTCCTCGGCGTCCTCGTCGTACGACGGGGCGACGCGCGCCACCCAGCCGTCGAGGTCGTCCGCGGCGACCTTCCGCAACACGGCGTTGACGAACTTGGCGCGCCCTTCACCGAGCACCACCCTGGCCAGCTCCACGCTGGCGGAGACCGCGGCGTGGGTGGGGATACGGGTGCCGAGCAGCTGGTGCACGCCCATGTTGAGCACGTCGAGGACCGGCGGGTCGACCTCGCGCAGCGGCCGGTCGATGCAGGCCGCGACGATCGCGTCGTACGTGCCCTGGCGGCGCAGCGTCCCATAGACCAGTTCGGTCGCCAGCGCCGCGTCCCTGGCGTCGAAGTCGCCCTTGGCCCGTGCCTTCTTCAGCAGCGGGGGCAGGACGAGGTTGGCGTACGCGTCGCGTTCGTCGACGGCCCTGAGGGCCTCGAAGGCGAGGAACCGGACCGGGTCCTTCTGGGGCCGGCGATGCGGCTTGGCGGGACGGCGACGCTGCTGGTCGTTCACGTGAAAGGTGCTCCGCTGATGGTGAGGGGCGAATCCTCCCAGCGTAATCCCTCCGTACCGGGACAGTGGCTGAGTGAGCTGCCGGGACGCCCTGCCCAGGGCGGCGGCGGCAACCGATCATGGGCGGATGAGACCCGCGGTGCATGCGTTCGTCGCCGATGGCCCCCTGCCCGACCGGGACGCGGGCGAGGAGGAGATCGACAGGCGGGACAGGCAGCTGGTGGCCATCTCCCGACCGGTCACGGCGGAGGAGGCGAAGGCGCTGGTGGCCTGCTTCGGGCCCGACGACTGCTACGGCGTCGCGTGGTCGCTGCTGCACCTCATCGAGACCGGTCCGAACCCGGTACTGACCGCCGAGCCCGCTCCGGGCGCCGATAAGTGGTACCACAGGCTCTGGACACGGGCCGTGAACGGCGGCCTCGTCCCCGGCGACGCAACCGCCTGAGAGGCTCACAGAATGCGAGCCGGGCGCCCGATTTGTGAGCTCCTCTCAGTGCCGTGACCGGCCATGCTCGCCCCATGAGGAGCGTCGTCCGGTGCGGGCGTGCCGGGCGGCACGAACCTCCCGGCAGACCTTTCCGGTCGCAGCTCTAGATCCCCACCAGCTCCCCCGGGACGATCCGCACCCCGCGCGCCCAGTCCGCGGCCCGCATCGGCTTCTTGCCCTGCGGCTGGACCCAGAGCAGCTCGACCGCGTGCGATCCGGTGCCGACGTACACATGGTTCTTGGATGCGGACAGCTCACCGGGCGCCAGGTCGGCGCGGTCCAGGACGGGCACGGCCTGGACCAGCTTGAGGCGTTCCCCGCGGAAGAGCGTCCATGCCCCGGGGGCGGGTGTGCAGCCACGCACCACCCGGTCGACCCTCAGCGCCGGTGCGGACCACTGCACCTCGGCGTCCTCGACGGTGATCTTCGGTGCGAGGGTGACGCCGTCCACGGGCTGCGGCACTGCGTGCAGCGTGCCGTCCTCGATGCCGTCCATGGTCGCGGCGAGCAGCCCGGCACCGGCGAAGGCGAGCCGGGTCAGCAGATCACCGCTGGTGTCCGTGGGCCGCACCTCCTCGGTGAGGACGCCGTACACCGGGCCCGAGTCGAGCCCCTCCTCGATCAGGAAGGTCGAGGCGCCGGTGACCTCGTCGCCGGCCATCACCGCGTGCTGGACGGGGGCCGCGCCGCGCCAGGCGGGCAGCAGCGAGAAGTGGAGGTTGACCCAGCCGCGGACGGGTACGTCGAGGGCGATCTTGGGCAGCAGCGCCCCGTACGCGACGACCGGACAGCAGTCCGGGGCGATCTCCCGCAGCCGTGCGAGGAAGTCCTCGTCACGCGGGCGGGCGGGCTTGAGCACCTCGATCCCGGCCTCCTCGGCGCGCTCGGCGACGGGGCTGGCGACCAAGCGGCGGCCGCGACCCGCGGGGGCGTCGGGCCGGGTGACGACGGCGGCCACCTCATGCCGGTCGGAAGCGATCAGGGCGTCCAGGGCGGGGACGGCAACCTCGGGGGTGCCTGCGAAGACGAGCTTCATGGGTGGCTGACTGCCTCTCGGGCCGAGACGTACGGTGACGAGCAACGCACAAGTCTATGGGCCATCCGCCAGGGGGGCGTACGCACGGCCGTACGCCCCGCGCTTCGACGCATACGCCCCTGGAGCGTGACCACATCGCCGGGTGACGCGTTGGTCAAGAGAGATTGACCGAAGCGGGTCGCCACGGTGCGGCCCGGCCCCCTTCAACGCCGGTTCGAGAGGCTACTTCATGGCCGACCACGCAACCCACGACGCCCAAGCGCGGGCCAGCCTGCATCTGTTGGTGCGGGACATCGAGCGGGTCCGGCGGCAGGTGGACGCGCTGCGCACGCTCACGGCCCAACTGGGCAACGTCTACCGTCCGCGCCGCTCCGGCCCGTCCACGGGCTTCGTCGTCTACGGCAGGGCCCCGGCCCCCACCGTCAGGCTGGCCCAGGAACTCCGCGACAGCGTCGAGACCCTGGTGACGGCGGCAGTGGACTTCGACCGCTCACTGGGCTTCTCCTGGGACGCGGTGGGCTCCGCGCTCGGAGTCACCAAGCAGGCGGTCCACCGGCGCTACGGCGCCCGCCGGACCACTCCGCAGCCCGGAACCACCGAGGTGACAGCCGAGGCCGCCGTGCCGCGTCCACTGCCCGTGACGCCCGGATCCGGCACGGCTCCGGTGCTGCCCGCCGTACCCGCCGCCCGCTCCATGCCCCCGCAGCCCTCCTCGGACCGGCCGCCCCTGCGCGAGGAGCTGCGCCCCGGCGTCTTCCCCGGCCCGCGCAACGGCTGACCGACTCCCCCTCTGCCCCACCGTGCCCGGCGCACGGCGGGGCAGTCGCATGTGCGCCGTCCACCGGGCCGATGGGAGGCGGGCCGGGTCAGCCGATGTCCGGGGGATCGATCCTGATCCGGACCGGATCACCGCTGCCCCGGGCCGTCCGCGCGGCCTGCGCCGTCTTCAGCGCGGCGGCCAGCGCGGCGCCGCTGCCCGGCGGAACCCTGAGCAGCGCCCGCTCCCAGCTCTCCCCCAGCGGCGCGTCCCACGGTCTTCTGGGTCTGCCGGGTTCGGTACCCGGAACCGGGACCGGGCCGAGCACCTCCGCCTCCGGCGGCAGTTCGGCGGCCGCAAGGAACGCCGCGAGCGCCTCCGGCAGGCCGGTCACCGATGCCATCCGGGACACCGGCGGGAATCCCAGCTCGGCGCGTTCCGCCAGCTCGCGGCGGGCGTGCCCGACCGGGTCCCAGCGCACCAGCGCCTGGACCGGCCGCAGGGTCGGTTCGGCGACGATCACCACCGTGCCGCCGTCCGGCTGTCCCCGTACCAGCGAGGCCGCGGCAGTCCAGCGGCGCAGCGCCTCCTCGCCGGCCCGCAGATCGGGGCGGCCGACCATCGCCCAGCCGTCCAGCAGCAGCGCGGCCGCATATCCGCCCTCGGCGACGGGTTCGGCGCCCGGGGTGCTCACGACCAGCGCGGGCGAGTCCGGCACGGAGTCCAGGATGTGGTCACGGCCGGACGTCCGCACCGGCACGGCGGGGAAGGCCCGGCCGAGTTCCTCGGCCGTCCGGCGGGCGCCGACGATCTGGGCCCGCAGCCGCTGGGAGCCGCAGGCCGCGCAGTGCCAGGCGGTCTCGGCCCGCCCGCACCACGCACAGTTGAGATCCCGCTGGTCCGGCGCCTCCAGCGGCCCGGCGCAGTGGCGGCACCGGGCGGGTTCACGGCAGCGCTCGCAGGCCAGCCGCGGCGCGTATCCGCGACGCGGCACCTGGACCAGCACCGGTCCGCGGCGCAGCCCGTCCCGTACGGTCTGCCAGGCGAGACTGGGCAGCCGCGCCGCCCTGGCCGCCCCGTCCCGGGCCAGCTCGCCGTCGCCGACGGTCCGCACCAGCGGCGCCGCGATCCTCAGCTGCTCCCGGTCCGCACGCAGCGGCAGCGCCCATCCCGTCTCCACCAGCTGGGCGGCCTCCACGGTGCAGCTCGTGCCGCCGAGCAGGAACGCGCACCGGCCGTGCGCGGCCCGCAGCTCCAGGACCTCCCGGACATGCGGGAAGGGGGCGTTGTCGTCGCTGTGGCTCGAATCCCCGTCGTCCCAGACGGCGACCAGGCCCAGGTCCGCGACCGGAGCGAACATCGCGGCCCGCGTCCCGACCACCGCACGCACCGATCCGCGCCGCACGGCAAGCCACTCCCGGTACCGCTTCTCGGGCCCGGAGTCGGCGGTCAGCAGGGCATGGCGGCCCACCCCGAGCAGTTCGGTGAGCGCGGAGTCCACGCGCCCCGCCGTGCGCCCGTCCGGTACGACCACGAGCGCGCCCCGCCCCGAGGCGAGGGTGGCGGCCACGGCCCTGGCGATCTCCTGGGGCCACTGCGGCCCGGGCAGCGCGGTCCATACCGCGCGGGGTGCACCGCCCTCCGCCAGTGACCGCAGGAACGCGGGCCCCTGCTCGTACCGCTCCCAGCTCCCGGGCGAGGGCGCAGGTGGCGGTGGCAGCGGCTCCGGCGAGGGCCTGGACTCGGCCCGTCCGTTCCTGGGCGGCACGGCGAGCTGCAGCACATCGGCGAGGCTGCCGGCATACCGGTCGGCCACCGCGCGCGACAGAGCGAGCAACTCGGGTCCGAGCACCGGCTCGGGCGACACGACGTAGGCCAGCGCGGCGAGCGCCCCCGGGTAGTCCGACTCGGCACGCCGCTCGATGAGGAACCCGTCGATGAGGCCGCCGCCCTCACGGCGCCCACCGCGGACATTGCGCGCCCCGGCGCCGAACCGCACCCGCACCCGCACCCCGGGCTGTGCCTCGGCGTCGAGCTCCTCCGGCACGGCGTAGTCGAAGTACTGGTCGAGGTGGAGCACGCCCTTGTTGACCAGCACCCGGGCGACGGGCAGCTCCTTCGCGAGCGCGGCGCCCCGCCAGGTCCGCGGTTTGGCCCGCGGCACCTTCGCCTGCCGCACGGTCTCCCGGATGAGCGCAAGCTGCTCCGGCGCCCCGCCGTCGGGCTCCGCGGACTGCTCGTTGTTGCTGCTCACAGCCAAATTCCTACCAGACGCCACTGACAGCGGCCCGGGCGGAACGCCCCGGCCGCACGTGCCGGGGCCCGGACACCGCGTGCGG
>NZ_JBHVEE010000138.1:0-26420 GCF_042802415.1 Streptomyces sp. NPDC057486
ACGAGGACGACCCTCCGCCTCGCGATCGCACGCACCGGACGCCGCCGGGCCCACCCTTCGGGCGGACGGCGGGACTTCCGACACACGCCCTAGCCCTCTTCGCGCTGGTGATACGTCCTGCGCGTGTGCTCCGTGTGCGCCCGCATGATCTCGGTGGCCCGCTGCTCGTCCCGCGAGGAGATCGCCGCGATCAGCGAGCGGTGTTCGATCCAGGACTGGGTGCCGCGCTGGCGGGCCACCGGTGTGTAGTACCAGCGGACCCGGCGGTCGACCTGTCCGGCGAGCTCGGCGAGCACCACATTGCCCGCCAGCTCCATGACCTTGGCGTGGAAGGCGGCATTGGTGGCGACGGCGAGATCCACATCGTCGTCGGCAACGGCCTGCTCGCCCCGGGCACAGAGCTCCTCGAGGGCGGCAATGCCGGCCGTGCCGGAGTTGGCCGCGGCCAGCCGGGCGGCCTCGGCCTCCAGCAGGGTGCGGACCGAGAGCAGCTGGTCCGCCTCCTCCTCGGTGGGTTCATGGACGAACGCACCCTGAGCGGGACGCAGATCGACCCAGCCCTCGGTGTTCAGCCGCTGCAATGCCTCGCGCACCGGCTGCCGGGACACTCCGAGGTGCCCCGCCAGCTCACTTTCGACCAGATGCTGACCTGGGCGGAGCGCACGCGTGGTGATCAGTTCGAGCAGCGCCTCATAAACGCGCTCGCGCAGCGGACCGGGCCGTTCCAGCTTCGGCACGGCCCCCTGCGGCAGTCCTGTGGACAACATCGCGGTCCCCCTCCGGGCGACGAGCAATTGCCTATCGTCTACAGTCTACCGAGCACAATGAGGGTCAGGGGCAGCGGATCACCTGACCCGCGTACGAGAGGTTCCCGCCGAACCCGAAAAGCAGTGCCGGAGCACCGCTGTCGACCTCGCCGCGTTCCACCAGTTTCGACAGGGCCATGGGGATCGAAGCGGCTGACGTATTGCCGGAATCCACGACATCCCGGGCGATGACCGCGTTGACCGCACCGATCTTCCTGGCGACCGGTTCGATGATCCGCAGATTGGCCTGATGCAGTACCACCGCGGCGAGATCCTCGGGGGCGACCCCTGCCTTTTCGCACACTTTGCGCGCGATGGGCGGCAACTGGGTGGTGGCCCAGCGGTAGACGGCCTGCCCTTCCTGGGCGAAGCGCGGCGGCGTCCCCTCGATCCGGACCGCGCGGCCCATCTCCGGCACCGAACCCCAGAGCACGGGGCCGATTCCGGGCGCGGCGTCCGCATCGCCCCGCGGGTCCGCGACCACGACTGCGGCGCCCGCACCGTCGCCGAGCAGGACACAGGTGGAGCGGTCGGTCCAGTCGGCGATGTCGGCCATCTTGTCGGCGCCGATCACCAGCGCACGGTTCGCGGCGCCTGCCCGGATCGCGTGGTCGGCGGTGGCGAGGGCGTGGGTGAAGCCGGAGCAGACCACGTTGATGTCCATGACGGCGGGCGAAGCCATGCCGAGTCGGGCGGCCACGCGCGCGGACATGCTGGGCGAACGGTCGATCGCGGTGGAGGTCGCGACGAGGACCAGATCGATGTCGGCGGAGTCGAGACCGGCCGCGGCGAGCGCCTTGGCCGCCGCGTGCGCGGCCATCTCGTCGACCGGCTCGTCAGGGCCTCCCACATGGCGGGTCTTGATCCCGACGCGACTGGTGATCCACTCGTCGCTGGTGTCGACCATGGCCGCCAGGTCGTCATTGGTGAGCACCTTGGCGGGCTGATAGTGGCCGAGCGCCACGACACGTGAGCCGGTCATGTAGAGGTTCCCCTCGCTACGTATGGCAGGAACTATCCAGTCTTGGTGGCTACCGTCCGGTACGGGGGCACGTGATCCCACAGGATTAGCGGCCGAGGCTTGGAGGCTTGACAACACCCTTGACCCGCATGAACGCATACTGTAGACAATATTCTGTCGACTTGACATCGTCTCCTGTTCCCTCGCTCGGTCCCTTACCGAACGGAGAGCCCCGTGAAAGTCGCAGTTGTCGGCGCCGGTGCGATCGGCGCCTATGTCGGGGCCGCGCTCCACCGCGCCGGCGCCGAGGTCCATCTCATCGCCCGCGGGCCGCACCTGGCCGCGATGCGGCGGGACGGCGTCCGCGTCCTCAGTCCGCGCGGAGACTTCACCGCGCGTCCGGCTGCCACCGACGATCCGTCCGAGGTCGGGCCCGTCGACTATGTGTTCCTCGGGCTCAAGGCCAACTCGTACGCCGCGTCGGGCCCCCTGGTCCATCCGCTGCTGCACGACCGCACCGCCCTGATCGCCGCTCAGAACGGCATCCCCTGGTGGTATTTCCACGGCCTGTCGGGCCCGCACGCCGGCCGGCGTATCGACAGCGTCGACCCGGCGGGCACGGTCAGCGCCACCCTGCCGCCCGAGCGCGCCATCGGGTGCGTCGTGTACGCAGCCACCGAGATCGAGGCACCCGGTGTCGTGCGCCACCTCGAAGGCACCCGGTTCTCGATCGGCGAGCCGGACCGGACCGTGTCGCAGCGCTGCCACGACTTCAGTGAGGCCATGGTCGCGGGCGGGCTCAAGTGCCCCGTCGAACCGGATCTGCGCAACGACATCTGGATCAAGCTGATCGGCAACATCTCCTTCAATCCGATCAGTGCGCTCGCCCGGGCCACCATGGGGCAGATCTGCCGCCATCCGGACGCCCGGGCCCTTGTCGCGTCGATGATGCGCGAAACCCTCGGTGTCGCGGCGGCTGTCGGCTGCCGACCGGAGATCTCCGTGGAGCGGCGCATCGCGGGGGCCGAACGCGTCGGCGACCACAAGACCTCCACCCTCCAGGATCTGGAGAAGGGCAAACCACTCGAACTCGATGTGCTGCTCGCGGCCGTCGTCGAACTGGCCGATCTCGCCGGGGTGCCCGTTCCGACGCTGCGCGCCGTGCACGCTCTCGCCGATCTTCTCGCCACCACCTCCTCGGCCACCACGGCCACAGCAGGGAGCGCACCATGGGTGACAACCGCCGCCGACGGCAGCAGAAGCAGTACGAGCGACTGACGCATCCCCTCGTGAGGGACGCGAACGGCACGCTGCGACAGTCGAGTTGGGACGAGGCACTGGCACGCGCGGCGGACGGCTTCCGGCGGACGCGAGACGCGTGCGGTCCCGACGCCTTCGCGATGCTCTCCTGCGCCCGCGCCACCAATGAGATGAACTACGTGGCGCAGAAGTTCACCCGGGTGGTCATGGGAACCAACAATGTGGACTCCTGCAACCGGACCTGCCACGCCCCGAGCGTCGCCGGGCTCTCCGCCGCGTTCGGGTCGGGCGGCGGCACCTCCTCGTACGAAGAGGTCGAACACACCGACTTCATCGTCATGTGGGGCTCCAACGCCCGCTTCGCCCACCCGATCTTCTTCCAGCACGTCCTGAAGGGCATCCGCAACGGTGCGCGGATGCACGCCGTCGATCCGCGCCGCACCTCGACCGCCGAGTGGGCGGAGAGCTGGCTCGGTCTCAATGTCGGTACGGACATCCCGCTGGCCCATGCGATCGGCCGCGAGATCATCCATGCCGGACTGGTCAACCGCGCGTTCGTCGACCGTGCGACGACGGGCTTCGAGGAGTACGCGGCGCTCGTCGAACCCTGGACGCCGAGCGCCGCCGAGCAAGTGACCGGTGTCCCGGCCCAGGCGATCCGCGACCTCGCGCATGCGTACGCCACCGCCGAACGTCGGGCTGGGAGGGCGGGGCCGAGCGCACCGACGAGGATCTGCGCTGGGCGAAGGGCGGCGCCTCGGCTGCCCGCGACCGCCGCGACCAGCTGCTTCCGGCGCTGCACGCGGTGAACGACCGCGTGGGGTGGCTCAGCGAGGGTGCGCTCGACTACATCTGCCGACGGCTGACGGTGCCGCCCGCGGAGGCATACGGGGTGGCGACGTTCTACTCGATGTTCTCCGTGCGGCCCCGCCCCGCCAAGGTCCTTCATGTCTGCACGGACCTGGCGTGCGCGGCGCGCGGTTCGGCGGAACTCTGCGCGGACCTGACCGAGTCCTTCGGTCCGGCAGGCACGGCGACGGAGGGCGCGATCTGGCAGGAGAGCCCCTGTCTGGGCCTGTGCGAACGGGCCCCGGCGGCGCTCCTGCTGCAGGCGGGCGAAACTCCGGATGCTCCGGCACGCCCCGCAGGACCGGCACGTGAGGACCCGGGGTCCGGGGGGCCGGGCCCGCTGGTCACGAGAGGGGGCGAGGTGGGGAACGAGTCCGCCGCAGGCGCCCGCCGGTGCGCAGCGGTCATCGCCCCCGCCACCGCCCCCGCCCTCCTCACCGCGACCCGCTCCCCCGCGACAGCCCCCACCGAACCCCCGGCGCAGGCCGCCACTCCTCAGGCCGGGGACCCCGAGCCGGTGCTGCTGCGCGGGATCGGGACCGTCGATCCGGCGTCCCTCGACGCGTATCGGGCGACCGGCGGCTACACCGCGCTCCGGCGGGCCTTCGCGCTCGGCCCGGCCGCCGTGATCCGGGAAGTCCTGGACGCCGGGCTCGTCGGCCGCGGCGGAGCCGCGTTCCCCACCGGCCGCAAGTGGCAGGCCACCGCCCAGCAGCCGGACACCCCGCATTACCTGGTCTGCAACGCGGACGAGAGCGAACCCGGCACCTTCAAGGACCGGGTGCTGATGGAGGGCGACCCGTACGCCCTGGTCGAGGCCATGACGATCGCCGGGTTCGCGATCGGCGCCCACCACGGCTACCTCTACCTGCGCGGCGAGTACCCACGCGCGTACGAACGCCTGAGCCACGCCCTGAACCAGGCACGCACCCGTGGGCTGCTCGGACCGGACGTCCTGGGCCAGGGTTACGCCTTCGACATCGAGATCCGCCGCGGCGCGGGCGCGTACATCTGCGGCGAGGAGACCGCGATCTTCAACTCGATCGAGGGGCAGCGCGGCGAACCCCGCTCCAAGCCGCCGTTCCCGGTCGAGAAGGGTCTCTTCGGCAAGCCGACCGCCGTCAACAACGTCGAGACGCTCCTCAACGTGCTGCCGATCCTGGAGCACGGCGCGGCCGCCTACGCCGCGACCGGCACCGGCTCGTCCACCGGCACCAAACTGTTCTGCGTGTCGGGGCAGGTGGCGCGGCCCGGGATCTACGAGCTGCCGTTCGGCGCCACGCTGCGCGAACTCCTCGAACTGGCCGGGCCCCCGGACCGTCTGCGGGCCGTGCTGCTCGGCGGCGCGGCGGGTGGCTTCGTACGCCCCGACGAGCTCGACATCCCCCTCACCTTCGAGGGGACACGCGCGGCCGGCACGACGCTCGGCTCCGGGGTGGTGCTGGTCCTCGACGACTCGGTCGACCTGCCGCGCATCCTCCTGCGCATCGCCGAGTTCTTCCGCGACGAGTCCTGCGGCCAGTGCGTCCCCTGCCGCGTCGGAACCGTCCGCCAGGAGGAAGCGCTGCACCGCATCAAGGACCGTACGGGCGCTGCCGCCGCCGATGACGTCGCTCTGCTCAGAGAGGTGGGTCGGGCCATGCTGGACGCCTCGATCTGCGGTCTGGGGCAGACCGCGTGGAACGCCGTGGAATCCGCCATCGACCGTCTGGGGGTCTACAGATGACCGCTGTTCCCTTGCAGCTGCCGCGCCGGCTGATCGAGTTCACCCTCGACGGGCGGGAGACCCGGGTCCCGGAGGGATCGACGATCCTGGACGCCTGCCGGGCCGCGGGCAAGGACATCCCGACGCTGTGCCAGGGCGACACACTCACTCCGAAGAACGCCTGCCGGGTCTGTGTCGTCGAGGTCGAGGGGGCCCGCACCCTCGCCCCGGCGTGCTCCCGGCGCGCGGAGCCGGGCATGGCAGTGCGCACGGACACCGAACGCGCCCGGCACAGCCGGAAGGTCGTCCTGGAACTGCTCGCCTCGTCCACGGATCTGTCGACGACCCCGCGGGCCGCCGAATGGATCAAGGAGTACGCGGCCCGGGTCAACGAGGAGCCGAAGGTCGACAACGACCTCTACGTCCGCGACTACGACAAATGCATCCTCTGCTACAAGTACGTCGACGCGTGCGGCGAACAGTGGCAGAACACGTTCGCGATCGCGGTCGCGGGCCGTGGCTTCGACGCCCGGATCTCCACCGAGCACGACGCGCCGCTCACCGAATCGGCGTGTGTCTACTGCGGCAACTGCATCGAGGTGTGCCCCACCGGGGCGCTCTCCTTCAAGACCGAATTCGACATGCGGGCGGCCGGGACCTGGGACGAGCCGGCCCAGACGGAAACGACCACCGTCTGCGCCTACTGCGGTGTCGGCTGCAACGTCACACTCCATGTGCAGGACAATGAGATCGTCAAGGTCACCTCTCCGCACGACAACCCGGTGACCCACGGCAACCTCTGCATCAAGGGCCGCTTCGGCTTCCAACACGTACAGAATCGGGTTTAACCGCCATGGGACGGGTCACCGAGCGCCGCCGCACCATCCGCATCCGGGACGGGGCGGTCTCCGCACGCCCCGACACCCTCGTCGCCGAGGAGCCCCTGGAGATCCGGCTGAACGGCAGACCGCTCGCCATCACGATGCGCACGCCGGGCGACGACTTCGCGCTGGCGGCGGGCTTCCTGGTCAGCGAGGGCGTGATCGGTGACGGCTCCGAGGTGCAGTCGATCGTGTACTGCGCGGGGGCGACGGCGGACGGCGTGAACACGTACAACGTGGTGGATGTGAAGCTCGCGCCCGGCGTGCAGGTCCCCGACATCACGCTCGAACGCAACGTCTACACGACCTCGTCCTGCGGGCTGTGCGGCAAGGCGAGCCTCGACGCGGTCCGCACCACCACCCGGCACCCGATCGCCGACACTCCGCCGGTCCGGGTCGAGCCCGCACTGCTCTCGGGCCTCCCCGACCGGCTCCGCGAGTCGCAGCGGGTCTTCGACCGGACCGGGGGCCTGCACGCGGCGGCGCTGTTCTCCGAGACCGGGGAGCTGCTCGACATCCGGGAGGACGTCGGTCGGCACAACGCGGTCGACAAGCTTGTCGGCCGGGCCCTGACCGACAACCGGCTGCCGCTGTCCCGGGCGATTCTGCTGGTGTCGGGGCGGGCCTCCTTCGAGCTGGCGCAGAAGGCGGTGATGGCCGGGATCCCGATGCTGGCCTCGGTCTCGGCGCCGTCGTCGCTGGCCGTGGATCTGGCGGCGGAGACCGGACTGACCCTGGTCGGATTTCTGCGTGGTCCGTCCATGAACGTGTACGCGGGTGAGCACCGCATCGCTCTGGAGGCGACGGTCGCCCAGGGCTGAGGTGCCCGGCCCGTGACACGGGTCAGGGGTCCGGCCGGCGGGGAGCGCCCCCTGCGCCGGCCGGTCCCGCCCCCGTGGCATCCGCCATCCGCGCCCTCGGGTGGGGGTGAGTCCGTCAGCCCACCGGGATGCGCGCCTGCGCCACCGGACCGCTCGCCGGATTCCCCGGGCTCTCCCGGAGTTCGTCCTGCGGATCCCGCGAGCGCCGCTTCGCGATCACCGCGCACACCATCAACTGCATCTGATGGAAGAGCATCAGGGGCAGCACGGCGAGGCTCGCATGCGCCCCGAAGAGCACGCTGGCCATGGGGAGCCCGGACGCCAGGCTCTTCTTCGAACCGGCGAACTGGATGGCGATCCGGTCTCCCCGGTCGAAGCCGAGCCGCTTCGCCCCGAACCAGGTCACCGCGAGCATCAGCGCGAGCAGCACCGCTTCGGCCGCGAGCAGCGCACCGAGCCTCGCCGGAGTGACCTGGTGCCAGATGCCGGCGACCATTCCCTCGCTGAACGCCGTGTAGACGACCAGCAGGATCGAGCCCCGGTCGACATAGCCGAGGACCTTCTTGTGGCGGGTGAGGAAGCCGCCGATCCAGCGGCGCAGCAGCTGGCCGGCGACGAACGGGAGCAGCAGCTGAAGCCCGATCTTCAGCAGCGCGTCGGCCGAGAATCCGCCGCCGCTGTTGCCGAGCAGCCCTGCGGCGAGCAGCGGGGTGAGGAAGATCCCGGCGATCGAGGAGAAGGAGCCCGCGCAGATCGCCGCCGGCACGTTGCCGCGGGCGATCGAGGTGAAGGCGATCGACGACTGGATGGTCGACGGGACGAGGCAGAGGAAGAGGAAGCCGCTGTAGAGCTGCGGGGTCAGGACGTACGGAACCAGCCCCTCGCCCGCCAGTCCCAGCAGCGGGAACGCGACGAAGGTGCAGATCAGGACGGTGAGGTGGAGCCGCCAGTGTCTGAGGCCGTCGAGAGCCTCGGCGGTCGAGAGGCGGGCGCCGTACAGGAAGAAGAGGAGGGCGACCGCTCCGGTCGACGCACCGTCGGCGACGTCCGCGGCGGTCCCCGATGCGGGCAGCAGCGCCGCGAGCACGACCGTGCCGATCAGCGCGAGGATGTACGGGTCGATCGGCAGCCAGGACGGCAGCTTGAAGGTGCGGCGGCTCATGTGCTCCACGTGTCTCTCGTTCAGGTCGTGCCCTCTCCATCCTGCTCTTGATCATCGCGATCGGGAATCCGGCATACCGCTCTCACTGTCATCACGAATCGCGATAGCCTGGGCGCTATGTACGATCCTGCACAGCTCCGTACCTTTCTTGCCGTCGCCCAGACGCTGAGCTTCACCCAGGCCGCCCGCAGGCTGGGCGTGCGGCAGTCCACGGTGAGTCAGCATGTGCGGCGGCTGGAGGACGCGACGGGGCGCCAGCTGTTCACCCGGGACACGCACCGGGTCGATCTCACCGTGGACGGTGAGGCGATGCTCGGCTTCGCGCGGACGATCCTGCAGGCCCACGAGCGGGCCGCGGCGTTCTTCACCGGAACGCGGCTGCGCGGGCGGCTGCGGTTCGGGGCGTCCGAGGACTTCGTACAGACCCGGCTGCCGGAGATTCTGGAGTCGTTCCGCCGCGACCACCCGGAGGTCGAGCTGGAGCTGACGGTCGAGCTGTCCGGGACGCTGCACCGGCAGCTGGCGGCGGGACGGCTCGATCTCGTCCTCGCCAAGCGGCGGACCGGTGACACGCACGGCGAACTGGTCTGGCAGGACGCACTGACCTGGATCGGCGCACCGCACCTGCGGATCGACCCGGACCGCCCGGTGCCGCTGATCCTTTTCCCGCCGCCGGGCCTCACCCGGGCCCGCGCCCTGGAGGTGCTGGAGGAGCACGGCCGGTCCTGGCGGGTGGCCTGTACGAGTACGAGCCTCAGCGGACTCGTCGCGGCGGCCCACGCCGGCCTCGGCGTGATGGCGCACACCCGCGGGCTCATCCCGCCGGGACTGACTCCCGTACCGGCCAGGGCGGGGCTGCCGGAACTCGGCGACGTGGATTTCGTCCTGCTGCACGGCCGCCGCCGGGACGCGGCGCAGGAGGCGGCGGACGCGCTCGCGGCGGCGATCCTGGCGGGCGGCGACCGGCTGATCCGTGGCATCGGCGGGATCAACGCGATCAGCGGGCGCGACGGCGCATGACCGTACGCATGCGTGGGGATGATGGGCAGCAGGTACGGAACACCCCTGACTGCCAGGACGGGAGTGGCCGAGGCGTACAGATTCGGTGGAGATTCCGGCGCGAGCTACTTACTCCACCGTCAGAAGCGCGCCCAGTCTCGCCCGTCTGGCCGGATATCTGTGGCTGACCTGTGCAGATGGCACGCTGTACGGTCGTTCCGGGCCCTCCCGCCGCGCCACCCGGTGGGGTAGCGTCACGGCGCTGTGCGGAGCGCCACAAGGAGCAGGTCATTGCGCGAGTTCACTGTCCCACCCATGGCGGTGGCGCCCCCGGTGGGAGGGCTGGCTGATGCCGTCTTCGACTATGCGGAGGAGGATCCGCACCGGGTCGCGCTGGGCCGCAAGGACGCGGACGGACGCTGGCGTGATGTCACCGCGGCGACGTTCCGCGACGAGGTGCTCGCGCTCGCCAAGGGGCTGATCGCCCACGGTGTCCGGTTCGGCGACCGGGTCGCCCTGATGGCGCGTACCCGTTACGAGTGGACGCTCTTCGACTTCGCGCTGTGGGCGCTCGGCGCCCAGTCCGTGCCGGTCTATCCGACGTCCTCGGCCGAGCAGGTCTTCTGGATGCTGCACGACGCCGAGGTGTCCGCGGTCATGGTCGAGCACGAGGACCATGCGATGACGATCGCCTCGGTGATCGACCGGCTGCCCCAGCTCAAGCGGCTCTGGCAGCTGGACTCGGACGCGGTGACCGAGCTGGTCGAGGCGGGCGTGCACATCGAGGACGAGGTGGTGCACCGGCACCGGCGGGCGGTGACGCCCGATTCGGTGGCGACCGTCATCTACACGTCCGGCACCACGGGCCGCCCCAAGGGCTGTGTGATCACGCACGCCAGCTTCATGTTCGAGGCGGACACGATGGCGTCGCGCTGGGAGTCGGTCTTCCACTCCAAGCCGGGCGACGAGGCCGCCACGCTCCTCTTCCTGCCGCTGGCGCACGTCTTCGGCCGGATAGTCGAGGTCACGGCGGTCCGCGGCCGGGTGAAGCTGGGCCATCAGCCGGAGCTGTCGGCGAAAGCGCTCATGCCGGACCTGGTGTCGTTCCGGCCGACATTCATCCTCGCGGTTCCGTACATCTTCGAGAAGGTCTTCAACGGCGCCCGGCGCAAGGCCGAGGCGGAGGGCAGGGTCGGGCCGTTCGACAAGGCCGTCGAGGTCGCGGTGAAGTACGCGGCGGCGATGGAGCACCGGGCGTTCGGGACCGGACCCGGCCCTTCCGCAGGGCTGCGGATGCAGCACCAGTTCTTCGACAAGGTCGTGTACAAGAAGATCCGCGACGCGATGGGCGGCCGGATCCGGCACGCCATGTCGGGCGGTTCGGGGATGGAGCGGCAACTCGGTCTGTTCTTCGAGGGCGCGGGCGTCACGGTGTACGAGGGGTACGGACTGACCGAGTCCACAGCGGCGGCCACCGCCAATCCGCCCGAGCGCACCCGGTACGGCACGGTCGGGCAGCCGCTCCCCGGCACCACCGTGCACATCGCCGACGACGGCGAGGTGTGGGTGTACGGCGCCAATATCTTCAGCGGCTATCTGGGCAACCCGCAGGCCACCGCCGCGGTGATGCACGACGGCTGGCTGGCCACCGGCGACCTGGGTGCGCTCGACGAGGACGGCTATCTGACGATCACCGGGCGGAAGAAGGAGATCCTGGTGACGTCGGGCGGCAAGAGTGTGTCGCCTGCCGGTCTGGAGGAGCGGGTGCGGGCCCATCCGCTGGTGGCTCAGTGCATCGTGGTCGGCAACGACCGGCCGTACATCGCGGCGCTGGTGACCGTGGACCAGGAGTCCGTGGACCACTGGCTCACCATGCAGGGGCGTCCGCCGATGAACGCGGCGGACCTGGTGCGCGACCCGGATCTGGAGATGGAGGTCAGGCGGGCGGTGGTGGCCGCCAACACGGCGGTGTCGCAGGCCGAGTCGATCCGTACCTTCCGGATCCTTGCGCATCAGTTCACCGAGGAGCACGGTCTGCTGACCCCGTCGCTGAAGCTGAAGCGGAAGGCGATCGAGACGGCGTACGCGGTCGAGGTGGACGCGCTGTATCCCTGAGAGCGGGCCGTGCCGGGCCGCCGGAGGTGTACTCGCCCCGGCAGGAGGACACATGGACAGAGCCCGCCGCGTGATCGAGATGCGGAACAGCTTGTCCGCACCGTCCGGTTCGCCTCCGCTGTTGTCGCAGTCGGTGGTGGAGAGCCGGAGCTGGTCCTGGCCCGGCGCCTTGGTGACCGTGCGCGGCCGACCGTACGTTCCGACGTGGTACGCGGTCGGTGTGGCATCGCGTGTGCGGGGCGGAGGCCCCGGGTTGGCCGGCGCGGCCGCCCGCACGCGGACGTCAGCCGACCAGGCAGGTGCGCACCGCTGCGATCAGGCGGTTCGCGCGGGCGTCGCCGTGACCGATCATGCGGTTGGCGATGTACGCGAAGCCCACGCCGAACTCGTCGTCACCGAAGGCGAATTGGCCGCCCGCTCCGTCGTTGCCGAAACTGCGCTCCCCCAGCATCGGCCGGAAGGCCGACGAGTCGAGCAGGAAGCCCGAGCCCCAGCGCGCCCCGGCGTCGAAGCCCAACCACCCCTTGCCGGAGGACACCTCGCGGACCGCGTCCGTCACGGTGTCCGGCGTGAGCAGCCGCTCCCGGCCCCCGATGCCGGTCACGGCCGCGGCGTAAAGCCCGGCGAGGCCGCTCGCCGACGCCGTGGCACCCGCTCCGGGCAGCTCCATGCCGAGCAGCGCCGGGTCGTTCCAGCCGCGCGGCTCGTCGAGACCGGGGAAGGCCAGGGCGCCGTTCATCGTCACGATGCGGGTGAGCAGGTGCTCGGGCCCTGGCATCCCTGGCCGTCCTTCGGCCTCGACGAGCCGGGCACGGCCGTCCGTCTCCTCGATGGGCAGGCCGATCCAGGCCCGTAGTCCCAGCGGGTCGCCCACGGCACGGCGGAAGTATGCGCCCGGCGTGAGCCCGGTGATGCGCCGGATGACCTCACCGATGAGGAAGCCGAAGACGTGGCCGTGGTACTCGTACGCCGTGTCCGGCTCCCACAGCGGCTTCTGCTCCTCGATGGCCCGGGTCACCGGTGTCCAGGCGGCGATCTCCTCGAAGCTGAGCACCCGGTCGAGGGCGGGGAGTCCCGCCCGGTGTCCGAGGACCGTGCGGCAGGTGATGGACTCCTTGCCGTGCTGCGCGAACCCGGGCCAGTACTGGCTCACCGGGGCGTCGAGGTCGAGATGTCCTTCCTGCGCGAGGAGGTGGGCGCACAGGCTCACGATGCCTTTGGCGCAGGAGAAGACCGGCAGGACGGTGTCCTGGTCCCACGGTCGGCCGGTCCGCTGGTCCGCGACCCCGCCCCACAGGTCCGCGACCTTGTGCCCGTCGACAAACACCGTGACGGCTGCGCCGAGTTCGGGGAAATCGTCGAAGTTCCGCGAGAACGCGTCGGCGACGGCCCCGAAGCGCTCGTCAACCCATCCGTTGTACTGCCCCACCGTGTCCCGTCCTCCGTGTGATCGTGGCTCCGCTCGGGGTCGCCGAGGACAGTGCCCGTGCGCCCCGCGGCCGTCGACCGGTCACAGTACGGCGGTGTGCGGTCCCGGCACGAACGATTTGACCGCCCCGGCCTCGCCGAGGTGGGGCAGGGGGGGCCTCGCGCGCCCTGCGCCCACGGCGGGCCTTGGGCCGGACGCCTTTGGCCTTTGCCTGGGAGCAGTGCTCGGTGCCGCGGAACCGCCATCGCCCACCCGTGCGACGCAGGTCGCGGTCAGCAGTCCTGCGAACCGATGGTGCTCCGATGTCTTCGCGCGATCGAGCGCCATCCGTACCAGCCTTCCCGAGGTGACTTTTCAGGGGTGAAAGGGGTGTGGCTCAGTTCAGTGGGGCGCTCCCGAGTCGCTCTATGACGGGTCTCGGCCAATACGTCGGACCGATACGATCGGAGCATTGCCCAGCCCGGCTTGTGTCTGTCCCGCACGGGTCAGGTGAAGGGGTACGGAACGGTCGGTCGGCAGGGAATGCATGGCACCTCCTGATCGTTGTCCAAGCGAATATCAACCGACCAAGCAAAGGATCCACCGCTCGTGAGCCAGGTCCCCTCCCTCACCCTCAACAACGGCGTCGAGATGCCGCAGCTCGGTTTCGGTGTCTGGCAGGTGCCGGACGACGAGGCCACGAAGGCGGTCGCGACGGCTATCGAGTCCGGGTACCGGAGCATCGACACCGCCGCGATCTACGGGAACGAGGAGGGCACCGGCAGGGCCGTCGCCGCCTCCGGTGTCCCCCGCGAGGAGCTCTTCGTCACCACCAAGCTGTGGAACGGCGACCAGGGCTACGAGTCGACGATGCGCGCCTTCGACGCCTCGCTGGACAAGCTCGGTCTCGACTATGTCGACCTGTACCTGATCCATTGGCCGGTGCCCGCCAAGGACGCGTACATCGACACGTACAAGGCCTTCGAGAAGATCTACGCCGACGGCCGCGCGAAGGCCATCGGTGTCTCCAATTTCCTGCCGGAGCACTTGGAGCGCCTCCTCGGCGAGACCTCCGTGGTTCCGGTGATCAACCAGATCGAGCTGCACCCGCAGTTCCAGCAGGCCGAGTCGCGCGCCTTCCACGCGCAGCACGGCATCGCCACCGAGGCGTGGTCCCCGCTGGGCCAGGGCAAGGGCCTCCTGGAGGTCCCGACGATCGTCGCGGTCGCCCAGAAGCACGGCCGTACGCCCGCGCAGGTGGTGCTCCGCTGGCACCTCCAGACGGGCAATGTGGTGATCCCGAAGTCCGTGACGCCGTCGCGGATCGCCGAGAACATCGATGTGTTCGGCTTCGAGCTGGACGCTGACGACCTGGCCGCGTTCGCCGCGCTGGACGAGGGCAAGCGCCTCGGCCCGAACCCGGGCGAGTTCAACCTGGGCGCCTGAGCCCAGCCGCTGAAGACCGAATCACGCACAGACCGCCGTCCGGCTCCCCGCCGGGCGGCGGTCTGCTGCGGGTGAACCCGGAGGAGACACCGTCATGAGCGCGGACACCGCACCCGTCGTCGCACCGGGTCTGTACCGGCTGCGCAATGTGGGCAGCGGACTGCTGCTGGAGGTGTACGGCTCCGCCAGGGGCAGCGGCGCCAAGGTGCAGCAGGGCGCGGAGAAGCAGGAGGGGGCGGGCGGCCAGCACTGGCAGCTCTCCCCCGTGCACGAGGGCGCCGCGCTGTACCACCTGACCAATGCGCACAGCGGCAAGCGACTGGACGTCGCCAATGCCTCCACGGAGAACGGTGCCGGCATCCAGCAGTGGAAGGCCAACAACTACGGCGCCCAGGAGTGGCTGATCGAACAGCATCTGGATGCGCCGGGCACCGTGACGCTGGTCAGTTTCATCAGCGGACTCGTCCTGGAAGTGGCCGACGGCTCCCCGGCGGACGGCGCCGATGTGCAGCAATGGGAGGACACCGACTCCGCCGGCCAGTGGTGGCAGTTGGAGCCGGTGCCGGGCACCCCTGAGAAGAGCTCCTCCTAAGGCGTGTGTCGGAAGTCCCGCCGTCCGCCCGAAGGGTGGGCCCGGCGGCGTCCGGTGCGTGCGATCGCACGGCGGAGGGGCGTCCTCGTACCGGACGTACTCGGGCGAGCCCGACAACGCAGCGAGCGTGCGTGCCGGGCGTCGGGGGCAGGCGGGACTTCCGACACACACCCTAGGCGCGTCGGCCCAGGTGGACCGTGCGCGCCGTCAGCAGGAAGAGGTCGGGGCGCCGGTGCAGTCCGGCCGGGTCCTCGGGGTCGAGCAACCGGTCGAGTGTGGCGAGGTCGTCCGCGGCGAGTTCCTCGGCGAACGCCTCGCGACGGCGGGCGAATTCGGCGATGACATAGTCGCGCGCCCGGCCGGAGAGGGGCGCGGGCAGGTCGAGCAGGAAGCTGCGAGTGCCCTGTGGGGCCAGCCCCACCGCGCTGAACAGGGCGCTCCAGTCCTCCACCTCCTGCTTGGAGTCCGGGAGCGCCGCGCGCATCTCCTCGAACCACTCCACGTGGATCGCGTCGAGCCTGGCCTCCAGGCCTGGCCGGCCGATGCCGATGTCGCGCGGAAGCTGACGGGTCGGCAGCCCGCCCTCGACGAGGGCGATGGTCCCGCCGGGGCGCAGCAGTCCGGCGAAGCCGGCGAGGACGGCCCGCTGGTCTCCCATGTGATGCAGTGCGTTGCCCGCCCAGATCAGATCCGCCTCTCCCAACTTGGCCAGCTCGTCGGGGAGTTCGGCGTACAGGGTACGGACACGGTCGCCGAGTCCGAGGCGTTCGGCGCGGGCCCGGGTGCGCTCCAGGAGCGCCGGGGTGTTGTCCACGGCGACGACTTCGGCCTCGGGGAACTCCTCGGCGAGCAGGCAGGAGATCACGCCGGGTCCGCTGCCGATGTCGAGGACCCTGCGTACCTGCGGGGCGGTGGGCAGTCCGGCGATCCAGTGGGCCGCCGCGGTGTACTGGGGACTGCTGAGCTCGCCGTTCTGCTCCAGCAGCGGGCCCATGACGTCCCAGTCCAAGTCGGTGGTGTCGTGGCGGTGGCCGTGCCCGGTACGGTCGTGCCGGCCGCGGGCGCTGTCGTGGTGAGGGCCGTGATCGGCGTGCTTCGTCATGCGGACAAGCCTCGCCGGGTCTCGGGCAGGTGGCGAACTTTGTTGCCGGTTCGGCAAGCCGCGGCCGCTCCGGTACTCCTGGGGACTGACGCCGCGGCCCCGCTTGAAGGCGGTGCTGAGGGCGAACGAATCGCCGTAGCCAACCTTCCGGGCCACCGCCTCCACGATGGCGTCCGTCTCCCGCAGCAGACCGGCGGCGACGGCCGGTCAGGCACGCCGTCGGCGGCTCCCGACCGGTTCAGGTCATGTAGACGCAGGCGGCGGCCGCGGTGGACGGGGCTCCGGAGGTGGCGGCCCTCCGGACGATGCCCGGGGCGATGTAGTCGATGTGGTACGCCCCCCGATCCCGCCGGACCTCAGCCCCTGCGCCGAAACGCCAGCAGCCGGTACTCCGGCTCGGGACGCGGCCGGTCCGGCTCGGGCAGCGCCAGGAGCGCCGCCGCAAGATCGTCGGCCGCCGCCCCCGGCAGTTCCAGACGCGAGACGAAGTGGCCCGCACGCACCTCACGCGCCGCACGCTGCGGAGTCCGCCCCTGCCCGTGGCCGAGGAATCGGTTCTCCCCCACCACATCGAGCCCGGCCTCCGCCCCGTACGCGACGACCAGTTCCTCGGGGTCGGACGGGCTCGGGCGCAGGTACGGGGCGAACAGCTCATCGATGTCGCTGCCCACGTCGTGCGCGGCGTCCTTGTCGACCGTGGTGACGAACACGCCGCCGGGCCGCAGCACCCGTGCCGCCTCCGAGACCACCGCCCGCACGTCACCCGCGCCCCGCAGCAGATGCAGCAGCCAGACGGTGCCCACGGCGTCGACCGCGGCGGCGGGCAGCGGCAGCCGCCGTGCGTCGGCCAGCGCCACCGCGCCGATCCGCTGCCGCGCGAACCGCGCCATGCCGTACGAGGCGTCGGTGCCCAGCACCCGCAGCGCGGGCCGGGCCAGCGCCATCCGCTCGGTGACCAGCCCCGTACCGCAGCCGATGTCCAGCAGTGTGCGGGCGGACTCCGGGACCAGACCGAGCAGCGCCCGGGCCGCCGCCTCCGCCCGGGGCACGCCGCCGCGCGTCGCGTCGTATGCAGCTGCCTCGGCGTCGTAATCCAACATGAGGGCGACTGTAGGACAACTGCCCGGCAGTCACTGGGCAGAAAGCAAGGTCGGCCCAGCCGCGGGAGGCCGGCGCGCGGCAGCCTGCGCGCGGATCGCCTCGACGGTCACCCGGGCGTTGCCCTTCGGACGCGCATGCTGCCGGAGCCCACGTGCACCGGTGGTGTGCCGGCGTCCGGGAACGCCACCGACTCGGCCGGGAGCGGGCGTTCGTCCGGCCGACGTCAGGAGCTCGTGAGGATGACGAGTTGCTGGGTCGCTCGGGTCATCGCGACATAGCGGTCGACCGCTCCTTCGATGCCCTTGCCGAACGCCTCCGGGTCGACGAGGACGACCAGGTCGAACTCGAGCCCCTTCGACAGCTCCGGTGTCAGCGACCGGATGCGGGACGTCGTGCGGAATGTGCCGACTCCGGTGTCACCAGTGCCGATGACGCAGGCGATCCCGTCGGCATGTGCGGCGAGCCAGGTGTCGAGGATCGAGCTCAGATCCGCAGCAGATCCGTGCACGACGGGGACGTCGCCGCTGCGGACGGAGGTCGGCACGTTGGCGTCCGGGAGCACGGCCCGGATGACCGGTTCGGCCTCCGCCATGATTTCTTCCGGCGTCCGGTAGTTGATGCTCAGGGAGGCCAGATTGATCCGGTCGAGCCCGATCCGCTCGAGCCGTTCCTGCCACGACTCCGTGAACCCGTGCCGGGCCTGGGCGCGATCCCCGACGATGGTGAAGCTCCGGGACGGGCACCGGAGCAGCAACATCTGCCACTCCGCGTCGGTCAGTTCCTGAGCCTCGTCCACCACGATGTGCGCGAACGGGCCGGCGAGCAGGTCCGGTTCGGTGCTGGGCTGTGCGGTCGCGTCGACCAGGGTGTCCCGCAGGTCCTGTCCGCGCAGCATCGTCATCACACCTTCCCCGTCGTCATCGGCCTCGACCAGGGCGTCGACGACCTTCGCCATGTGCTCGCGTTCGGCGGCGGCAGAGGCGCTGTGCCGACGCCTGCGTCGCGCGGCCTCCGGGTCGCCGAGCCGCTGCCGTGCCGCGTCCAGGAGCGGAAGGTCGGACACCGTCCAGGCCTGGGCATCCCCGCGCTGCAGCTGCTGAACCTGATCGGGGCTGAGCCAGGGAGCGCACTTCCGCAGATAGGCGGGTACCGACCACAGGTCCCCGACGAGGTCAGCCGCTTCGAGCAGCGGCCACGCGCGGTCGAAGGCCGTGAGCAGCTCCCTGTTCTGCAGCAGCGACTTGCGGAGCAGCTCGGCCGAGGCATCGCCGTCGTGCTTGTCCACCAGGATCGTGAGCAGCTCCTCCCAGATCTGGTCGCGCGCCTCGTTGTGCGCAGTACCGGGTGCTGCTTCGAACGCCACGGTCCAATCCTCGGCGCTCAGCCGGATGTCGGACCAGTGGGTCGTGACGGTCATCCCCGTGGTGGGCGGCTCCTCGTAGAACCTGACGGCCGTCTCGATCGCCTTCACCAGGTTCGCGGACGACTTCAGGTGGGCCACATTCGGGTCGGCCTCGATCGCTGCCACGGCTCCCTCGGCGACGAGGTCCCGCAGGGTGCAGGTCTGCACGCCCTCCTCTCCGAGGCTGGGGAGGACGTCGGCGACGTAGCCCAGGTAGGGCTGGTGCGGACCGACGAACAGCACGCCGCCCCGGCGGTGCCCGATGCGAGGGTCGGAGTGGAGGAGGTAGGCGGAGCGGTGCAGAGCGACGACGGTCTTCCCCGTACCCGGACCGCCGTCGACGACGAGAGCGCCGCGGGATCCCGCGCGGATGATGGTGTCCTGGTCGGCCTGGATGGTGCCGAGCACGTCTTGCATCCGTGCCGACCGGTTGCTTCCCAGGCCGGCGATGAAAGCGGACTGGTCGTCCAGCGCGGCGTGCCCGACAAGCCCGTCCGGGGTGAACACCTCGTCCCAGTAGTCGCTGATCCGGCTGCGGGTCCAGCGATACCTGCGGCGGCTCGCCAGACCCATCGGGTTGGCGTGGGTGGCTCCGAAGAAGGGCTCGGCCGCGCGGGAGCGCCAGTCGAGCAGCAGCCGACGACCCTCGCTGTCCGTAAGGCCGAGTCGTCCGACGTACACGGGCTCGGGACTGTCCGCACTGACCATGCGTCCGAGGCACAGGTCCAGACCGAAGCGACGCAGTACGCGCAGGCGGGCGGTCAGCCTGTGGATCTCCATGTCCCGGTCCATCGCCTGCCGGCCTGCGCCGCCGGGCGCCTTGCGCTCGGCATCGAGGCGGTCGGACAGGTCGGCGATCGACTGCTCGAGGCACTCCGCGATGGCCGCGAAGTGCTGCTCGTCGTCGGCGATCAGCGCCGGGTCGGCCTTGGGGGAAAGGTGGCCGGGAAGGTCAAACGCGCTGGTGGTCAGGGGGTTCACAGCGTCAGCTCCGATCTGAGGTCGATGGCGACCGTTGCGCACGGCAAGGTGTCCGGACCGGCGTGAGGAACCTGGTGGCCACGACGAGCAACGCACCGCCTCGACGTGGGCCCCGTGGCAGTTGTCGGTTCGGGTCGCCGGGGTGCAGGTTCTCGGGTTCCGGGTTCTGGCTCGACGATCCCGTGCGGTTCACGCGGACACGGGCGGCCTTTCCCGGCTGACCGCATCGAGCTGCGGCGGCACGCACACCCGCGCCTCCGCCCCGAGTGCCCGCGACTGCACCGCGAGTCCTACCAGCGGTTCGACGTCCCCGCGCGACCCGTACGTCGCCAACAACACACACACTCCGTGGAGCTCCCATTTCCGCAGGTTCCGGCCTCGGCCGACGATTCTGCGGCATGACCCGGGTCTTGCCGCAAGGCCCCCGGTGCGCTATACGTTGAGAGTGGAAAGGAGTGGGTGCTCCCCCTTTCCGTTCATCGTCCGCTGTGGACGGACAAGCTCCTCGCGAAGCGGCGGCGCGCCGCGTACGGCGGCAGTGTCGGCCCAGGAGGATCTCCCGTGCGCCGCACGCCGCCTGTCAGGCGCGGGCCGAGTTCGACTCCGGGTGCCTGAGTCGGCCATGAGGCCGGTTGCGCGCGTCGGCAGTTGATCAGGAATGAGATGCCACCGGTGGCGCCCCGGCCACCGGCAGCCTCCCCCAACTCCCTTCCCCGAGGCCATAGAAGGAGATCGGTCATGCCCAGGGGCATCGACCGGGTCCTCGGGGTGGCACCGCTCCCCCCGGCGCGGCGCCCCGGCGAACGCGGCGCCACCACGCGGCGCGGCGCCCCCGTTCCGTCACGCCGCGCCGTGCCCCGCGGCGATCGCCTCCACCCGTGCGGCGAGTTCCAGGTCGTTCTCCGTGACCGCGCCGCCCGCATCGTGCGTGTTCACCGACAGGGAGACGGTGTTGTAGCCGAGCGTCAGATCGGAGTGGTGGTTCAGCTCCTCCTGGATCTGCGCGACATGGACGGTGAGTCCGGCGGCGGCGAAGTGCGAGGGGAACCGGTATCTGCGGGTGATCCGGTCTCCTTCCAGCGCCCATCCGGGCAGCTCGCGCAGCCGGTCCTCGATCTCTTTCTGTGACAGCGGTTCGGCGGGCATGGTGCGGCTCCTCACGAGGTCGGGTGCGATGGGCGGTGCCGGTGACGTTACGGTCTCCGTATGACAACTGTCGCGCTTGACACGGGTGTAGGGCCACTGCTGCGCAGTTGGCGGGAGCAGCGCCGGCTGAGTCAGCTGGAGCTGGCGCTGCGCGCGGACTCCTCGGCCCGCCACATCTCCTTCATCGAGACGGGCCGTTCCCGCCCCAGCGAGGAGATGGTCCTCCGGCTGGCCGAGCATCTCGATGTGCCGGTCAGGGAGCGCAATGCCCTTCTGGTGATGGCCGGTTATGCTCCCCGTTACTCGGAGACCGCGCTCGACGATCCCGCGATGGGCGCGCTGCGCGAGGGCATGGAGCAACTGTTGCAGGGGTACGACCCGTATCCGGCGCTCGTCGTCGACGGGACGTACAACGTGGTGGCCGCCAATCGGGGTATCGCCCTGATCCTGGAGGGAGTGGCCGGGCACCTGCTCGAACCTCCGCTCAACGCCATGCGGCTCACCCTCCACCCGGAGGGTCTGGCTCCGCGCATCCGTAATCTGCGGGAGTGGCGGGCCGACCTGCTGGCGCAGATGGAACGTCAGATCGCGCTGGCCCGTTCGGCGGAGCTGCGTGAGCTGTACGAGGAGGTCGCCGCCTATCCCCTACCGGAGAGCGCCGACGGGCAGGACGAGCCGGTGGGACCGCCGTCGGCACTGTCGTTCGCGCTGCCGATGGTGGTCGAGCACGACGGACGGGTGCTCTCGTTCGTCTCCTCCATCGCGACGTTCAATACGCCGATGGATGTGACGGTGGCCGAATTGGCGATCGAGACGTTTCTGCCTGCCGATCAGGAGACCGCCACGTATTTGAGGTCGCTCGGGTCCTGACGGCCCGCCCTCCGGTGCGTCACTTCTCGGTGAGGGGGCGGGTCCACGGTGCGTCGGTGCGCGCCAGGACGGTGGCCGCGGCACTCGCCGCGGCCAGGATCGCGACGGCGAGCAGCAGCGGCAGCGTCGGGTGTCCGTGCAGCACCGCGGTGGCTCCGGCCACGGCGCCGAGCAGCATCGCGCAGGCCGAGATCACCCGGCGCCCGGCCTTGTTGCCGGTGCCACCGGTGAGGTGGCTGTCGGCGGCGATGCCGGTGATGGTGAGGGTCAGCACGGTGGTGGTGAGGTCGGGGACGGCGAGCGCGCGGGCGGCGGCGTTCTGCACACCGAGGCCGAGCGCGAGCAGCACGATGAGGGTGAAGCGGACCCCGCCGGCGTACGGGCTGCCGGACACCTGGGTGACGATCACGGCGGCCGCGACGAACCCCGTCTCGGCGAAGAGTGCGTACTGCAGGTTCCTGCCCCGGTGCGTGCGGGTGCGGTGCACGACCAGGCCACCGAGCAGCGCCCCGGCGGCGAACGCGGCGAGCGCCACGAGCGACGCGGCGAGCGAGAAGCCGGGGGCCCCGGCGAAGGCAAACCCGGAGAAGACCACATTGCCGGTCATGTTCGCGACGAAGACCCGGCCGAGTTGCAGATAGCTGACGGCGTCCACCAGCCCGGTGACGACCGTCAGGGCGAGCATCAGCGGCGGCAGCGGCCCGTGCCGGTCCGTCACGTCCGGTACGAGGGTGGCCCATGCCTCACGCAGCATGACGGGCATGGGCACGCTCCAATCACCGGGACGGAATCAGGATTGTGCCGTGACCGGGGTGCGGAACACAGGACCGCCGCAGCGTGTGCCGCCCCGGGCGGGCCGGGGCGGCATACGCTGCGGGAGCACGAAGCCGTTACACGCGCGCCCCGTTGTCGAGCGGGTCCCGGCGTTTCGCCCCTGCGCCGGAGGTGCGCCGGGGCGCCCGCTTGCGGGCGGGCGGCGGGGCCTTGCTGCTCTTCTCCAGGACGAGTGCGACCGGTACGGCGGTCAGGACCGAGGAGTACGTGCCGACGCAGATGCCGATGAGCAGGGCGAGCGCGAAGTCCGCGAGGGAGTCGCCGCCCAGCACGGCGAGCGCGGCCAGGATGAAGAGCGCGCCCATGCCGGTGTTGACGGTTCTGGGAACCGTCTGCAGGACGGCGCGGTTGGCGACGGTCGCCACGGGTACGCGGCGCGCCTTCGCCCACAGTTCACGGACCCGGTCGAAGACGACCACCGAGTCGTTGACGGAGTAGCCGATGACGGTGAGGAGTGCGGCCAGGAAGATGCCGTCGACGGTACGGCCGAGCCAGGCGAACGCGCCGACCAGAATGATGACGTCGTGGACCAGCGCGGCAACCGATGCCAGGGCGAACGTCCAGCGGAACCGGATCGCCAGGTAGCCGAGTTGCACGAGGACGGCGATGGCGAGTGCGATCAGCGCGTTGCGCCGCAGCTCGTCGCCGAGGCTGGGGCCGATGAGTTCGTCGCGGACCTTGGTGGTGTGGCCACCCTCCTCGGCAAGGGCGGCACGCAGGGCGTGCTCCTCGTCGTTGCTGAGGTCTCCCGTACGTACGGAGAGGTCGCCCGCGCCCGCCGTGGTGACCTCGGCGTCGCCGAAGCCCGCGCCGGCCAGGGCGTTGCGGGCGGTCTCCACGTCGACGGGCCGGCTGGTGGAGTACTCGACGAGCCGGCCGCCGGTGAACTCCACGCCCAGGTTGACACCCCGTACGACGATGCCGAGGACCGCGACGGCGATCAGCGCCGTGGAGATCAGCAGCCAGCGGCGGGAGGACCGGAACAGCTGCGGATCACGGCGGGTCAGCCAGGTCCGTACACGGCCGGGGCGGGCGATGCCGTTGACGCCCCGGTAGTCGCTGACGAACCGGGAGCGGGACGCGATCTCGGTGAGGGCGCGAGCGATGACGAGCGCCGAGAACATCGACGCGAGGACACCGATGGCGAGCGTGACTCCGAAGCCCTTGACCGGTCCCGAGCCGAGGAAGAAGAGCAGACCGGCCGCAATCAGGGTGGTCACGTTGGAGTCGGCGACCGCGCTCCAGGCGCCACGGAATCCGGCGGTCATGGCGGAGCCCAGGGAGCGGCCGGGACGGTCCGCGTACTCCTCCCTGGCGCGTTCGAAGACCAGCACGTTCGCGTCGACCGCCATCCCGATGGCGAGGACGAATCCGGCGAGTCCGGGGAGGGTGAGGGTGACACCGAGAGCGACCAGCGCGGCGTACGAGATGACTGCGTACGCGGCGAGGGCCACCGCGGCGAGGGCGCCGAAGAGCCGGTAGACGAACGCGATGAAGAGGGCGGTGGCGGCGGCGCCGATGAGGGCGGCCCGGGCGCTGGCGTCGATGGCGGCGGCGCCGAGCGTCGGACCGACGGTCCGCTGTTCGACGATCTCGATGGGGACGGGCAGCGCGCCGCCCTTGATCAGCAGCGCCAGATCGCGGGCCTCGTCGGCGCCGAAGGAGCCGGTGATCTGCGTGGAGCCGGACGGAAGGCCGACGTTGCAGCCGATGGACGGGTCGACCTGGGGCGAGGAGATCACCTGGTCGTCGAGGACGATCGCGACCCGCCGCCGATCGTCCTGCGCGGGATGACAGGCGGCTTCGCCGGTCAGCCGGGTCCAGTCCCGGCCCGCGCCCTTGTGGAAGTCGAGGGCGACGGTCCAGCCGGCGCCCTGCTGGGCGTCGAAGGAGGCCCCGGCGTCCTTGACGCCCGCGCCGGTGAGCCGGGCCGGGCCGAGGGCAAGAAGGCGGCCCTGCTCGTCGGGCAGCGTCAGGCCGGTGCCCTTCCCCTTCTCCTTCTCCTGTTCCGTGCCGGGGCCCTGGACGGCGTGGAAGCTGAGCTGGGCTGTCCTGCCGATGACTTCGGCGGCCTTGCGGGGGTCCTGGACGTCGGGCAGTTCGACGATGATCCGGTCCTCTCCGGACCGGGTCAGGGTCGGTTCGGCGACGCCGAGCGAGTCGATGCGCTGGCGGAGCACCTCGAGGGTTCGGTCGGTGCTCTCCCGGTTCGCCTTCGTGGTGGCGGAGTCCTTGGCCTGGAGCACCAATCGGGTGCCGCCCTGAAGATCGAGGCCGAGTCTGGGTGACATGGTCAGCGTGATGAGCACGGAAACGAGCAGCACGGCCGCAGCCAGAACCGCTCGCACCGTGGTGGCGCGAGTCATGGAAATCCTCCGAGAGGGACGCCTGCCGCACTCACCTCGGCGAGGACGCGGCGTCAGGTCTGTCGAGCAGAACGGTGGCCGGGGGAACGGTCCGTCCTCGGAGGGCCGCGTACGCCGGGAAGCGCCACGCGGGGGCGGTCGGCTGCGAAGGAGGGGGCGTCCGGGACCCGTTGCCGGGCCGGATGCGGTACGGGGATGCCGGGCGCCCCCGGCAGCAGGGCGCCGCCGGGGCCGGGCGGCGGGAGCTGGTGCTGGATGCGGATGTGCTCGGTGGCGACCCAGGGGCGGGGAACGGCCGGGAGAACGGTGCGGTCGTGGCCGGTCGCCGTCGCCGTGCGGTTCCGCCGCGTGTCGTGCGGGTGGCCGGGGCGGGCGGTCCGGTCGGTGTGCTGGGCGGGCGGCGGAACGACGGGCGTGTGCGCGGCGGCGGGCGACGGACCGGACAGGGAGCGTGGCGGCGTCACGGCTCCTGCGGCCGCGACGGCCGCGGAGGCGCCGCCGACGACGGTGAGCACGACGAGGAGGAACACGGCCAGGGCCTGACGGGCCGCTGTCGTACGCCCTGGGGCGTGTGCCGGGCCGTTCGGTCGCCCTCTCGGGGGTGCGTTCCCCGGGGGCGGCCCCGGGAAGGTGGTCACCTCGCCCGGCCGGGCAGGGCGGGCGCCGCGGCGGCGGCGCGCCGGAGCGCGGAGCTGAGGATCAGCCCCGCGCCGCGGACCACCGTGGTGGCCGGGTCGTCGGCGAGCCGCACCGGAACCCCGAGGCGGACCGCGATCCGGTTGGTGATGTCGGGGCGCAGGGCACCGCCTCCGGCGAGCAAGGGGCCCTTGCGCAGGGCTCCGAGGACCGCGCCGTGCCGGTCCTGCTGCCACATCTCCATGATCATGTCCAGTACGGTGCGGACGACGGCGGTGGGCGGCTCGGCGGGTCCCAGGTCGCTGAGTCCGGTCTCGGCCTGGCGGGCGTCCCGGACCATTCCGTCGACCAGGAGGGTGACTTCGGTCAGCTCGGCGCCGATGTCGACGACGAGCAGCGGGCCGCCGTCCTGCGGTCCGGCGTATGCGGCGGCGGCTCTGGCGCTGTTCAGCACGATGACGCTCGTCGGCCCGAGTGCGGCGAGAAGCTCCCGCGCCTCGGCGCGGTGTTCGGGCCCGGCGAGGACCGGGTGGCTGAGGACGATCAGGGTCTCGCTCCGGTCGGCGCCCAGTGCCGTGTCGGCGATGCGGCTGAGCATCCGGCCGCAGGACTCGGGGTCGACGATGCGCCCGCGCCGGACCGGACGGCCGTGACCACGCCCACCCTCGGGATCGTCGGTGGACTCGGCGTCCGTGACGATGCCGAGGCCGGGGATCCAGGCGCGGGTGCGGGAACTGCCGAGGTCGAGGGCGAGTCCGCGGGTGACACCGCGGTATCCGTTGCGGACGGACCGGCCGTGTCGCCGCCCTTCGTGCGGAGAATGCATCGTCCCTCATCCCCCGGCCTGCCGCAGCAGCCGTTCACACACTCGTCGGCTCGCTGATGGCGAGGCATGACCGAGCCCTCACTATGCAATAAGAAGGCAAAGAAAGCCACTCTCAGGCAAAATCCAAGGGCTCGGCGCGGCCGCCCGTCCC